>CAYFRC010000033.1:0-12212 GCA_964345325.1 uncultured Oscillospiraceae bacterium | reverse complement strand
CGGCTACCAAAAGCACGATTTCGCGCTTGACAAGATACACAGAATATCTTATTATTATAATGAAGCCAGCATTATAAACCGATCAAAGGAATTCTGGGCAGCAAGTTTGTGGGGTTCAAAAACTTTGCCGATTTTTTTCAGAACCATTATTTCGGTCGTCTGATGCGAAACACCGTGTTGCTTAGCTTTTACAACCTGTTATTCGGCTTCCCCATTCCCATCATCTTCGCAATCCTTCTAAACGAAGTGCGCAACCAGCCCTTCAAGCGCACAGTGCAAACCATCACTTATCTTCCGCACTTCATTACTACGGTCGTCGTTTGCTCCATGATAACCCAGTTCACCAACTCAGAAGGCTTTATCACAGATATCGTGAATTCCCTTACAGGGCGCAGCGGTTCTTTAATCGGTGACAGCAGTGCCTTCCGATCTATTTATACCATCTCGGGTATCTGGCAAACCTTCGGATGGAATTCTATCATCTATATAGCGGCGATTACCGGAATCAACCAGGATTTGTATGAGGTTGCTAAAATCGATGGCGCAAATCGTGCGCAATGTATGTGGTACGTAACGCTGCCCGGCATATTGGAAACCATCGTAATCATGCTGATTATGGCATGTGGCAGGCTTATGAACGTCGGCTGGGAAAAGGCGTTCCTGCTACAGTCTGAAGCAACTTATGAGGCCAGTGATATAATCTCCACCTTTGTGTACCGAAAGGGATTCACGGAGAACGATTATAGCTATTCTACCGCCGTCAACATCTTTAACTCGGCTATCAATCTTCTACTGCTGACGCTGACGAATAAGATTAGCAATAATCTTTCTGGTAGCGGGTTATGGTGAGGGAGATGATGAAGATGAAGAAAAATACTACTTCCTTTGGATTCACGCGCGGAGATAAAATCTTCTTTGCTGCGAACTATGTTCTGATGGCGATTCTTGCGATTGTCACACTGTACCCAATGCTGTATGTGGTATTCTGCTCTTTTAGCAGCCCATCGGAGTTCGCGATGGTGCGAGGTCTGCTGCTGCGGCCTGCCGGCTTTTCAACGGAAGGGTATGCCTTGGTTTTTAAGATGAACACACTGTGGCTCGGATACCGCAATACACTGATGTATCTTCTGCTTGGCACATCGATCTCTATGGTTCTGACGATATTTGGCGCCTTTATCCTTTCGCATACGGATTTTCTGCTAAAAAAAATAACTATGGTTCTGATTGTCTTCACCATGTACTTTGGCGGCGGAATGATTCCGACGTATCTTTGCATGAACATGTTAGGAATTAACAACACCATTTGGGGAGTCCTCTTGCCTGGCATCGTCAGCGTATATAATATGATCGTGCTGCGTACCAGCTTCAACGGCATTCCGAGAGCGCTGATAGAATCCGCCACCATCGACGGAGCCAGCGACTCCACCGTGCTGTTCCGTATTATGCTTCCGCTCAGCCTCGCATCTCTGGCGACGATTACCCTGTTCTATGCGGTCGGATGGTGGGGGGCATGGTACAACGCGATGATTTATCTGCAAAAACGGCGAGACCTGTATCCGCTGCAGCTATACCTGCGAGAGCTGCTTATTTTAGACACGGGAAACGAGCAATTTCTAAATGCTATGTCCGGCACGGAATCGAACCGCTATTTGGTGAAGCAGATTGTCAAATACTGCGTGATTCTGGTCGCTACGGTGCCGGTGCTGCTGATATATCCTTTCGTACAGAAATACTTCGTGAAGGGTGTAATGGTCGGGGCTATCAAGGAATAGACCTCACGCTTCTTGGGAATACGGTGTACAGAGACATTCCGGTGCGATTCGCCACCGACTTATGAAAAGTAGGGAACGGCACATCAGCGTTTTCGTCACCGGAGGGACAAAGGGCATATGGGAAGCAGTCCTGACGGCGTTGATGGACGCTCCGGATTGCGAATGGCTTATGATCGACGCACCTCATCAACTCCCCGACATTTTACTTGACAAGTGCCGCCCTTCCCGCATATAATATCCTCAGAGACGGTGAAGGAGAGAGTAACGGATTTTCGCGTGTCCTGAGAGAGCCGGGCAAGGTGCAAGCCGGCGGCACGGCGTTTCCGCGAACATGGCTTCGGAGTCTCCCGCGCGATAGGTAGCGCGGGACGGTGCGCCCCGTTACAGGCGAGGCCGATCATGTCGTCGGCAGAGTGCCCCATACAATATGGGGAAACGAGAGTGGTACCGCGTAAGACAATTACGTCCCTCGCCGAGAGCGGGGGGCGATTCTTTTTGGAGGTAGCGCATGAAAAAAACCTATTACATCTCGACGCCCATCTACTATCCCAGCGGCAATCTGCACATCGGGAACACCTACACCACCGTCGCCGCAGACGTGATGACCCACTTCAAGCGCATGACCGGCTACGATGCCTTTTTCCTGACCGGCACGGACGAGCACGGCCAGAAGATCGAGCGCAAGGCGGCGGAGGCGGGCGTGCCGCCGCAGAAATTCGTGGACGACATCGTCGC
Source organism: uncultured Oscillospiraceae bacterium (assembly GCA_964345325.1). Classification (GTDB taxonomy): domain Bacteria; phylum Bacillota; class Clostridia; order Christensenellales; family Aristaeellaceae; genus CAYFRC01. The sequence continues at coordinate 9,705 of CAYFRC010000033.1, read as the reverse complement.
AGGCATCAAGGAGCTGTGGGATTTGATGCAGATTCGCTACGACGATTTCATCCGCACGACGGATGAGCGGCACGTGCGCGTCGTACAGAAGATCTTCCGCAAATTCTACGAGCAGGGCGATATCTACAAGAGCGAATACGAGGGCTGGTACTGCACGCCCTGCGAATCCTTCTGGACGGAGACGCAGCTTGAGGGCGGCTGCTGCCCAGATTGCGGCCGTCCCGTCGAAAAGACGCGCGAGGAAAGCTATTTCTTCCGCATGAGCAAATACCAAAATTGGCTGATCGACTACATCGAGGCGCACCCCGAATTCATCCAGCCGCAGTCCCGCGCCAACGAAATGCTGAACAACTTCCTGCGCCCGGGGCTTCAGGATTTGTGCGTGTCGCGCACATCCTTCACGTGGGGCGTTCCGGTCGATTTCGACCCGAAGCACGTCATCTACGTGTGGATCGACGCGCTCACCAACTACATCACCGCACTGGGCTACGGCTCGGACGATGACAGCCTGTTCCAAAAATACTGGCCGTGCGACGTGCATCTGGTCGGCAAGGACATCATCCGCTTCCACACGATCTACTGGCCCATCATGCTGCACGCGCTGGGGCTTCCGCTGCCCAAGCAGGTGTTCGCGCACGGCTGGATGCTCTTCGGCAACGACAAGATGTCCAAGTCCAAGGGCAACGTGGTCTACCCCACCCCCATCGTCAAACGATACGGCGTGGACGCGCTGCGCTACTACCTCATGCGCGAAATGCCCTTCGGCGCGGACGGCAACTACACAAACGAGTCCATGCTAACGCGCCTGAACTCTGACCTCGCAAACGATTTGGGCAACCTCGTCAGCCGCACCGTCGCGATGATCGAAAAATACTTCGACGGCGTCGTGCCCGCGCCCACGGGATATGAGGATGTGGATACACAGATTATCTCCCGCTTCGAAGCGCTCCCCGCAGCCGTCGAGCGGGACATGAACGCGATGGAGTTTTCCGCCGCGCTTACGGAAATTTGGAAGCTCGTGGGCGAATGCAACCGCTATATCGACCTTACGCAGCCGTGGGTGCTCGGCAGGAGTGAAGAGGATAAGCCCCGCCTTTCGACGGTACTGTACGTGCTCGCGGAATGCGTGCGCGCCATCGCGGTTCTGATCGCGCCGACCATGCCCGAAACGCCGGAGCGCATCTTCGCGCAGTTGGGCGTAAAGGACGACGCGCTCAAGACGTGGGAATCCGTGCAAAAGTTCGGCCGGCTTCAGGCGGGCACAATCGTCAAAAAGGGCGAAGCCCTGTTCCCGCGCATCGACGTGAAAAAGGAACTGGAAGCGCTCGCCGCCGAAAGGGAGCAGGAGGCGGCAGTGCCCGAAGAACCCAAAGCGCCCGAAACGCCCGCGGATGAGGCGGAGCAATGCATCGGCATCGAGGATTTTGCGAAAGTGAAGCTCATCTCCGCAAAGGTCGTCGCCTGCGAGCGCGTGCCGAAATCCGACAAACTGCTCAAGTCCACGCTGGACGTCGGGGGCGGAAAGACGCGCACGGTGCTCTCCGGCATCGCGCAGCACTATACACCCGAGGAGATGGTCGGAAAGACGGTCGTACTCGTCTCCAACCTCGCGCCGCGCAAGATGCGGGGCATCCTCTCCGAGGGCATGCTCCTGTGTGCGGACGACGGAAAGGGCAACCTGAAGCTGCTGACCGTCGAGGAGGGCGCGGAAATCGGCTCCGAAATCGGCTGATTTCCCAATATACGCCGCAAAAAACGGCTGCCGGGCATTTATATCCGGCAGCCGCCTTTTTGTCTTTGTATCAGTCTTCGATTTTATACTCCACCGTAATGGATGCGGTGATGTTCGTCACCCCTGCGTCGAGCACCGTACCCTCGTCCGTTTCCATGGAAGTCTTCCCCCGAAACGCGTTGATCGGGATGTTGTAATACTCGTCATTCACGGTGATGCTCTCGATCTTTCCGAGCTTCACGCCCGCCGCCTGCGCAATGGCTTGCGCCTTCGCCTTGGCATTGTCCAGCGCGAGCACGAGCGCCTGATTGACGGCGTCCGCCTGATCCGCCACATCAAATGCCACGTTGTTCAGGTTGTTCGCGCCTGCGTTGATCGCCGCATCGATGATTTTTCCCACATCGTCGATGTTTTTCACGCGGATGGTGAGTGCATGCGCCGCGTTATACCCGCGAATCCTGTCCTCGTTGTAGTCGTAGTCCGGGTAGAACGAAACGGAGCTCAGAGAGATATCCTCCGCGTCCACGCCCTGATCGAGAACGGCTTTGCGGATAGCGGCGATCTTTTTGTTCACGCTCTTTTGCGCCTTGAGAACCGTCTTCTCCGACACGGATACGCCCAAATCCACCACCGCGCAGTCCGGCGCAGCCTCCACGACCCCCGTTCCCGTAACGGTCAGCCCTTCCGCAAAGCAGGCGGGAATTGCCAACATGAAAACCAGTAGAAGCAGTGCGATTTTTTTCATTTTACTTCATCCTCCTTTTCTTCACGCGCCGTACAATAAGCGCGATGATGACACCCAGCGGCGCGATCCAGATCAGCTGCGGCACAAACGCCACGAGCATCACCAGAAAGCTCTGGCCCATTTCGGATAAGGCGTTCAGCGAATTGGCGAACCCTGCGCGAATGCGCGTGGAGAGCGTCTCGTCGATCGGCTGCACCTTCGTGTTGTCGATGACTTCTTCCAGGCTGATATCGACCGTCGAATAGCTGACCCTTTGATCCCAAGACTGGATTTGCGCCTCGAGCGATTCGATTTCGTAGAGGAGTTCGTTCTGCTTGTCCTCAAGCGTCAACAAATCCTTCAGATTTCTTGCTTCCGCGACGAGCTCCTGCAGCCGCGCAAGCCGTTCCTTCTTGGTCGCGAGCCGCGTTTCGGTGTCGATATAGCTCGAGGTGATGTCCGCCGCGCTTTCGGATGCGGAGCGCACCGTGCCGATCGCACCGGTCGAGGTCAGAAACGCGTCGAGCGATTCGGCGGGAATGCGCGCGGTGAGGGAGGCCGAGCGGCTCGGCTCCTTGCCGTATACGTTGCTGGACTGGAAATAGCCTTCGTATTCCGCGACCAGGTCCTCAATCGCCGCCAGATCCTGCGCGAACTGCATGGTCTCTATCGAGCGGGAGGCGTTTCTGATGACCTTGGCGCGCGAGGTCTCCTGCACGTCGACCGCATTTTCCGTGCCGCCGTCGGAGAACAGCGCCATCTTTGCCGAAGCGGAGCCCGCCTCGCGGGGCGCAGCCTCCTCCGTGACCATGGAGCCCGCCATATCCATGATGTTGTAATCCCCAAAGGCGGTGTCGTAATCATAATATGTCTGCGCGCCGGAGGGCGGGCTGTATTGCGACCGATAGCCGCTGTTCATCGAATCGGACAGCATCTTGCCGAACAGCATCAAAACCAGTGCCGCCGCGATCGTACCCGCGATTTGGAATGTCCTGAACGTCGCGCGCCGCTTTTTGACGGGCGCTGCCTCGCGCCGTATCGTGCTGCGCCACGCCGCCTGACATTCTAACGGCATAACGACGCCTTCGTCGAGAGTCGAAATCGACCGCAGCACCTCCTCTGCGAAAGACAACTCCTCCCCACACGCTCTGCACGTTTCCGCGTGTTGCAGAAACGCCTGCTGCTTTTCCTTGGACAGATCACCGTCTAAGTACATGTCGAGCATCGAGCGAAAATCCTCACAAGTGATGGGCTTCATTCTTCTCCCTCCTTCCATTGCGTACGACCGAATAAATCCGCGCTTTCCATCAGTTTTTCCCTCAGCTTTCCGCGTCCGCGCGATATGCGCGATTTGACCGTGCCGATGTTCGCGCGCAAAACCCGCGCGATCTCCTCATAGCTGAACCCCTGCACGTCGCGCAGCACGATGGCGGCGCGCATGTCGTCCGGCAGGTCCGCAATCGCACTTTCGATGCAGCGCCTTTGCTCCGAGCGGATGGAATGCCGCTCCGGCGTGTCGTCCTCGTCCGACGGCGACCAGCCCGTCTCCAGCATATTGTCTAAGGAGACGCTCTTTCGCACCTTCCTGCGGCGCAGCTCATCCAAACAGGCGTTCATGGTGATGCGATACACCCATGTCGCAAAGGAGGATTGCATCTTGAAATCCGCGATCGCGCGGTATACCCGCAGCATTGCCTCCTGCACGCAGTCGAGCGCATCGTCTCGGTTGCCGCACATCCGAAGCGCAACGGCATACATTTTGTTCTCGTGCTCGCGCATGAGCGATTCAAACGCCGTCGTATCGCCTTTCGAGGCAAGACCGATCATTTCTTGCTCATCCAACCTCTTCACCTCTTTCGCCCGTTTCATACCGTACAATTCTTTGACGCGGAAATGAAGAAAGAGTTGCATCTTCCGGATTTCTTTTTTCATATCCCCGCTTCGGGCGGCAAACGAGCCTCCTCCGCGCGAATACTCCTTTGACGCGAAAACGAAAAAAGCGTTGCATCGCACAGCCGTCGTTATGAGGTTATTTCGTGCATTTTTACTCGGCATAACGCTATTGACTGTAAGTATATTTACGCATATAATGAAGCAAGTAACATTCGACCGATTGAAGCAGCAAATGAACGAACGGAACCTACGGCAGACGGACGTCCTTTAGCTCATCAAGCCGTATTGTAAAAAGTACAATGTACGAATACTTGAGAGGTGGCGCGAAAATGGCAACTACAAATACGGTTTATTTCCAACGTGGCGTTCTCACTCGCATTTCTCCTGACGACTGAAAACCTCTATATGAGGGTAGGAAGGTTGCGTCTGATCTTGATTCGGTGATAGTATCGGGTAGAGATGTTTACGACCTAAGTAAGCCGGAGACAATTTCGTCGCTAAGCATACCGAATTTTAAGAAAGGTGACTACTATGTTTTGGGATAAATTTCTCGAGCTATGCGAAAGTAAGAACATGAAAGTGAACCCCGTCGGAAAGGAAATAGGTCTCTCATCAGGGCTATTGACTAAGTGGAAACAGGCGGCGGAAGCTGGCGAAAATCCGCTGCCGAACGTTGAAAAGCTGATTGACATAGCGGATTACTTTTACTGCTCAACGGACTATCTGTTGGGACGATCAGATGTAAAGGAAGTACGGCAAAGCGATGACCTTGCATATGCGCTTGACGCGGGGAATGGGTTTCAACAAAATCTTATTGCTCTGTTAAGAAAAAAAACATGACCGCTTATTCCCTAAGCAAAGAGACCGGAATACCCCAAAGCACCATTTCAGGATGGACAAAAGGCAAGAATATTCCGTCGGGGCAGTCGCTGAAAAAGTTGGCTGGATACTTCGGTATTACTTCGGGAAGCCTATTAGCGGAAGACGACGTTGCAAAGCAGAGCGCAACGGAAAACAGATACGATATTTTGAAGTATGAAGCCGCCCAATCGACTGAGGCGCAGCGCCTCGCGGAACTATACGACGGCGGGGATGAAATGACGGTCGTGACATTTAAGACGCTATTGGCGATGGACGAACAAGCGCGTGCGACAATTTTAAGCACATTAAGGATGTTTGCAGAAAACGCGAACAATGCCGCTGATGCCGTTACTGCAAAGCCGGAGCCGCCCTCCGGCGCGCGTTCGAGCACTAAAAAAACGCCCTCTGCCCAGCGTGAAACGGGCAGAAAGGCGATTGTGGGCGAGGCTGCGGCAGGAACACCGATAACCGTGTTGCCAGACACGGACGACATTACGATTTCCATACCGTCGAAATACTTGAGCGAAGGCTTTATCATCGTCAAAGCGCGCGGGGAATCCATGATAGGTGCTAACATCAAATCAGGCGACTTCTGCGTCTTTCAGATCGACGCGCCTCAATATGCTGGCGATGTCATGTTGGTACAAATCGAGGGGGATACCGATCTGCCCGAGGGAACTATCAAGCGCGTATTCTTTAACGGCAAAACCGTCGAACTGCGCTCTGAAAATCCCGAATATCCGCCGATGAATATCCCGCCGACAGCGTGAGAATCATCGGGGTATTGACGGCGGTCTGCCCGCCCGAACGGTGAATAGGCACTAAAAATGAAGCAAGCCCACGCGAATCAAAAGTGGGGGCTAACAAGAATGGAAAGGGGCGTCAGACATGACAAAATGTAGGCGATGCGGTAAAGGCGGTTTGTTTTCCAAGGTGAATGATGCCGGACTATGTGCAGACTGCGATCGGTTACAGGTATTAGAAGCGCAGCGGTTAGAGCAGCAGCAGTTAGAAAATCAGCATACAGAAAAGCTGAAACAATTAGAAAGGTAGCGCGACTACCTGAACGCCGAAATAGCGGACAAGGAAACGTTACTTGCTGAGGCGAAAGTAGCCGCAAAAACGCAAGCACACCGCGATCTTGAGGCGGAATATCTACACCATGCCGCCGAAATCGAACAGTGCAAAGTCAGGATCGACGAACTGACAGCCCAGCGCGCCGATTTGATACTTGATAACGCCAATGCGCAGAAAGCGCTTGATTCCACCCTGCGCAAGGCGGACAGGCTGAAGCAGGTCGTCAAGAGCTTGCAGCATTACTACGATATGTGTTTGAAAAGTCCAGACGATACGACATTCAAGTATATCAGTTCTTTGGATTTCGATTCATTGCTGCCAGAGCTTGACCTTAATTGTCTTACAGTAAAGGCGTTAGCAGCAAAATACTGATCATTGCGGAAACAGGTCGTTGAATTTTGCAAGGAGTATCAGGCACTTTATTCGAGCAAAGCAAATGCGACGATTTATAAATTGATGGTGCTCGCGCTGGAAGCAGAGTTTGACGTGATTATATCTAAACTGCAATTCGGAAAACTCGAAACAAGCGTTGCAGCCGTAAAGAAAATTACTGCCAAGTACTATACGTTAGTATCGAAAGGCATTCCGGACATGGCACCTACCACCAAGCGCTTTATCGCCCAAGTCGAATCGCTGTATCTTGATGTTGTCGAAACGGAATATGAATACTTCGTCCAGCGCGAGCGCGCAAAAGAGGAACAGCGCGCGATACGCGAACAAATGCGTCAAGAGGCAGAGGAACGTAGAATGCTGGAGCAGCAGCGCAAGCAGGTTGAGGCAGAAGAGGCGAAGTATCAAGCAGAGCTAAAGCGCTTGAATGAATTGATGCAGCAAACGGCGGATGAGGCGCAGCAGAACATAATCAGGCAGCAGATTGTCGATGTTACAGGTCAGCTTGACACCGTAGAGGCAAAGAAAGAGGACATTATCAATCTGCAAAACGGCAAGGCGGGTACGGTGTACATCATCAGCAATATCGGCTCGTTTGGCGATCATATGTTTAAGGTCGGCATGACGCGCCGTCTTGAACCACAAGACCGCGTGAACGAACTGGGTGACGCAAGCGTCCCTTTCCCGTTCGACGTGCATAGCTTTATCTTTAGCGAGGACGCGGTCGCGCTGGAAAAGCAGCTACATACAGAGCTTAATGACCGACGCGTGAACAAAGTCAATCTTCGCAAGGAATTTTTTGATGTCACCGTCGGGGAGCTGCAGGAAATGGTCGAGCGTATAGACCCGACTGCGCCGTTCAAAGTCACCGCGCTTGCGGAACAGTACCGACAAAGTCAGTCTATCGATTATGTGCCGGACGAGGTGAGCATAGATGCAGACGACGATGACGACATCGAAGGCGTATCAGAAGACGACGAATAATTGTCGCGATATGAACGGACCGAGGGTGGTATTTTGCCCGTCTGCTGGTGGCGAGATGCCGCCAGCCTTTATCAACAAAGCAAGATTTAAGCGGGAGTACCGCATCAAATGGGATAAAAGAAAAAGTGAAACCTCGTGATATGCGCCATGATAGAATCGGTTACAAATAACAGCATCGACTGACGAAAACCCGACGCAACTGTATTTTCAAGCATTCTGCGCAACGCAACAGAATTGTCTTTTTCGTCTTCAAAAGGGGCTCTGCTTTTTTATGCAAAGCCCCTTTGCCTTGTTTTATTATACCGTATAGATGGTAGCCGCGGTGTCCCCGCCCTCACCCGTCCAGTTCGTATGGAAGAACTCGCCGCGCGGGCGATCCACGCGCTCGTAGGTATGCGCGCCGAAATAGTCGCGCTGCGCCTGCAGCAGGTTCGCGCTGAGGCGCGCGGTGCGGTACCCGTCGTAATAGGCAAGCGCGCTGGAAAACGCGGGCGTCGGGATGCCGCTCTGCGCCGCCTGCGCAACGACGTTGCGCCAGCCCTGCTGGCAGTCGTCGACCGCGCGGTGGAAATACCCGTTCAGCAGCAGGTTGGAAAGCGCGGGATCCTCGTCGAACGCCTCTTTAATCTTCCCCAAGAAGGCGCTGCGGATGATGCAGCCGCCGCGCCACATGAGCGCGATGCCGCCGTAGTTGAGGTTCCAGCCGTAGGTCTCGGCAGCCGTGCGCATGAGCGTATAGCCCTGCGCGTAGGAGATGATCTTGCTCGCATACAGCGCCTTTCGGATGTCCTCGATCAGGCGCTCTTTGTCGCCCGTGAACTTCACCTCGGGCCCCGTCAGCACCTTCGACGCCGCGACGCGTTCTTCCTTCGCCGCCGAAAGGCAGCGCGCAAACACGGCTTCTCCGATCAGCGTCAGCGGCACGCCTTCGTCGAGCGCCGCGATGCACGTCCATTTGCCGGTGCCCTTCTGCCCCGCCGCGTCCAAAATCTTGTCGACGATCGGCTCCCCGTCCTCGTCCTTATAGCCCAGGATGTCGCGCGTGATCTGGATGAGGTAGCTGTCGAGTTCCGCCTCGTTCCATTTCGCGAACACCTGCTGCATTTCGTCCGCAGACATGCCCAAGAGGTCGCGCATCAGCTGATACGCCTCGCAGATGAGCTGCATATCGCCGTATTCAATGCCGTTGTGCACCATCTTCACGAAATGGCCCGCGCCGCCCTCGCCGACCCAGTCGCAGCACGGCACGCCGCCCTCGACCTTCGCGCAGATCGACTGAAAGATCGGCTTCACGAGCGGCCACGCCGCGGGGGAGCCGCCCGGCATCATGCTGGGGCCCTTCAGCGCGCCCTCCTCGCCGCCGGATACGCCCGTGCCGATGTACAGCAGCCCCTTTTCCTCCACATACGCGCAGCGCCTTGCGGTGTCCGGGAAGTGGCTGTTGCCGCCGTCGATGATTACATCGCCCTTCTCCAATAGCGGAAGCAGCTTTTCGATGAAATCATCCACGGGCTGCCCCGCCTTGACCATCAGCATCACCTTGCGCGGCGTTTTCAGCTGCGCAACGAGTTCTTCCAGCGTGTGCGCACCGCAGATTGCCTTTCCCTTCGCGCGCCCCTCCAAAAATGCGTCCACCTTGGATGTCGTTCGGTTGTACACGCACACGGAAAAGCCCTTGCTCTCCATGTTCATTACCAGATTTTCGCCCATCACGGCGAGACCTACCAGACCGATGTCGCAAAGCATAGAAATCTACTCCCCTTTCACTTTTTCCACGGCGGGACGGACGGCAGATACCCGTCGAATTCCTCGATGAGGCGCGCCTGTGCCTCGCCCGCGTATGCGTCCGCAAGGAACATGTCCATATACGTTTCGGCAAATTTCTCCCAGCTCTTTTCCTCCGCGCCCGGGTTGATCGGGTAGAAGAGGCAGCCGTTTTTCCGCGCCGCGTTGTAATCGCCCGGCGCGTCGCCGACCATCAGCACGCGGTCGGGCGCGTAGCCGTGCCGCATCGCCATCCCTATGCACTCCGCCTTCGTGCCCA
>CAYFRC010000032.1:0-12250 GCA_964345325.1 uncultured Oscillospiraceae bacterium | reverse complement strand
GCCGCCGTGGGAATAGCTCAAAGGCTTGCGCTCGTCCACGGTTTTGAGCTGGTTGTCGATGAGGTGCAGCGCGTGGTCGCCGTCGCGAAGCCGCGCCCACTGGTTGATGCGCCAGCCCATCGCCCAGCCGGTGGATTCGTCGCCGCGGCGGAGGAGCGATGTCTTGCAGGCCTGCGCAAGCTCGGGCGTTTCGTCCAAGGTGATGGAGCGCCCCGGATGCAGCCCGTAGAGATGCGAGATGTGGCGGTGATGAATTTCGCTCTCCTCAAAGTTCTCGTTCCATTCGAGCAGCTCGCCGTCTTTTCCGATGCCGAACGGGCGGAGCTTCGGAATGGCGGACGCGATTTTTGCCGCAAAGTCCGCGTCGATATCCAAAATGTCCGCAGCCTTTTTCAGCATTTCGAATACGTCCAGCACGATCGCCTGCGTCATCGCGGTCGTCTTGGAGAGGGCGAGGCGATCACCGTTTAAGAGATACGTGTTTTCGGGGGATGTGGACGGAGCGAGGATGAGATCGCCGCTTTCATCCGGTACGAGTTGCGAAAGGTAGAATTCGGCGTTCTTTTTCAGGATCGGATACGCCCTGTCCCTGAGATATGCCTTGTCCTGGGTGTATTCGTAGTATTCCCAGATGTGCCGCGCGATCCAGCCGCCCGACATCGGCCAAAACGCATATGCGCAGCAGCCGCGCGTCTTCGCGCCGACGGGCGTGGACATGCGCCACAGGTCGGTATTGTGGTGCGAGCAGGTGCCGGGCGCGCCGTAGTATTCCTTCGCGGTGCGCTCGCCGCTCTCGCAGAGTTCCTCGGCGAGGCGGAGCAGCGGCTCCATGCACTCGGGCAAATCGACCATGAGCGTAGGCCAGTAGTTCATCTCCGTATTGATGTTGATGGTGTAGTTGCAGTTCCACGGCGGGGTGATGGAGTCGTTCCAGATGCCCTGCAGGTTCGTAGCCTGCGTGCCCTCGCGCGAGGCGGCGATGGTGAGGTATCGCCCGAAATTGAAGTACAGGGCGTACAGCGCCAAATCGTCCTCGCCCGCTTCGTGCAGGAACAGCCGTTCGTCGGTGGGGAGGTATTTCTCCTCGCCGCCGCCCAATTCCAGCTCCACGCGGTCGTACAGCGCGCGGAAATCGCGAACGTGTGCCTGCAAAAGGTCGGAATATGCTTTCTTTTCGGCTTTCGCAAGGGTTTCGCGGCACGGCTCGATGTAGGGCTTGCCGTCCAGATACGGGTGGCGGTTCCAGCCGTTAAAGGAGGTGCGCGCGTCGAACAGAAACAACGCTTCGTCCGCGCCCTTGACGGAGATGCAGCCGCCGCGCCTCTCCTGCCTACCGCCTTTTGCGATCACGCGGAGGTTTGCAAAGTAGCCCATGCCCGTGGTCTCCGGCGTGTCGCCGTAGGTGATTTTGCCACGCGGTTCCTGGGGGCCGCTGAACACCCACTTGTAATACGGGCAGTTGCCGGTGAAGGTGCAGTCCGTATCCGTCATGGAAACGCTTGCGTCGAGCGCGGGGTGAAGCGCCACATCGAAATTGAGCGCGTTTCCGCGGTCGCTCGTGAGCCGCATTACGAGCACCTGATCCGGCGCGGAGATGAACGATTCGCGCACGTAACGCACATCACCTATCGTGTATTCGACGCGGTGCACGCCCTCGGAAATGTCGAGCATGCGGCGGTAATCGACCACTTCGCCATCGGCATAGGTCGTCAGCGCGATCTCGCCGAGCGAAAGATATACCTGCGACCAGAGGTTGGTGAAATTGTCCTCCAATTCCTCCTGCGCCGCCTTGTATTCGCCGCGCAGCGCAAGCTGCTGCGCCTTCTGATACGACGCGCGCGCGCCCTTGTTTTCGTAAAACGTCGGAAAACCGCTCCAGAGCGTATCCTCGTTGAGGGAGATCTTCTCCTGCTTCGCGCCGCCGTAGAGCATCGCGCCGAGCCTGCCGTTGCCCAAGGGGAGCGCTTCGTTCCAGCTGAGGGCTTCCTGTTCGTACCAAAGCATATTCGTGCCTTTGTTGAGCATAGAGTTGTCGCCTCCTATCTGTAGTTTTATTATAGAATGCGCCGCCGAAACTGTCAAGGGCGAAGGCGCATTTTCCGCGCGCCGCACTTGCATTTGCGCCCCAACTATGCTACACTACAGATATACAAATGCAATGCATAAGAAGGCGGGGAGACGCGAATGCAGACCATCAACATCGGCGTGATCGGCTGGGGTTTCATGGGGAAGACGCATACGCACGTATTGCGCGAAATGCCCCTGTTCTACCCCGATGCGCCCTTTCGCCCGCAATTGAAAAGCCTTTGCTCGCGACGGCTCGAAATGGCGCGGCAGGGCGCAGAGGACGGCGGGTTTGAGACCTTTACGGACGACTACAGGCAGCTTTTGCAGGACAAGACCATAGACGCGGTTTCCATTTGCACGCCCAACGACCTGCACGAGGAAATGGCGATAGAGGCGCTCCGCGCGGGCAAGCACGTGTATCTGGACAAGCCCGTAGCCGTCACCTACGAATCCGCGCGGCGCATCGCGGATGCAGCGAAGAAGGCGGGCGTCGTGACGCACGTCGCGCTCAACAACCGCTTCTGGCCCTCCACGCAGCGCGCGAAGGAGATTGTAGAGGAGGGGCGCTTGGGCGAAATCCTGTCGTTCTCGGTTCGCTACCTGCATTCCGGCTCCGTCGACCCCGCAAGGCCCGTCGGCTGGAAACAGCTGATGCAGGGCGGCGTACTGTTGGACCTCGGCTCCCACGCGCTGGATCTTGCGCAGTGGCTGTGCGGAACGCCCAGGGAGGTCTTCTGCGCGCTCCGGACGCTCTACCCCAAACGCCCCACTAGGGACGGCGGCACGGAGACGAACCTTTCGGACGACCAGGCGATCATGCTCCTGCGCATGCAAAACGGCGCGCTCGGCACGGTCGAAGCCTCGAAGATCGCAACCGGCGCGGAGGACGAGCTGGTCTTTGAGATTTGCGGCACAAAGGGCGCACTCCGCTTGAACCTGATGGACCCCAACTGGCTGTGGTTTTACGACAACACGGTGCCGGATGCGCCCTACGGCGGCATGAAGGGGTATACGAGAATCAGCTGCGTCGCGCGGTTCCCCGCGCCCGCGGGCTCGTTCCTCCCTTCTAAGAACACCATCGGCTGGGATCGCGCGCACATGCACTGCTACTATACGTTCCTGAACAATGTCGCGCGGGGAACGCAGTCCTCTCCTTCCATCGAGGATGGCACGGAGCTGCAGTACCTCATGGAGTGCTGCAAACAATCGAGTGAGACTTCGCGGTGGGTGATGGTATGATCTCTTTGGGACTCGATACCCTGCTGCTCGGCATAGCGCCCGCGCAGGAGATGAAGCTCTTTCCGCCGCTTCGCGACATCGATTCTTCCTATGCACAGCAGGTTCTGCGCTATGCGGACGATGCGCTGTCCGTGGATATCCGCCTGCCGCTCTTCAGCGAGGGGCGCGAGGCGCGCAGACAGGTGCGGCGCGAGGTGGCGAAGGCTGTCGCGCTCGGGCTGTGCCTGCGGGAGCGGGCGGAATACGCAACCTGCCTTGCGGACGCGCTGTGGGCGATCTGCATGGAGGACGATTGGCGCGCAATCGCGGGCGAAGGCGCGATCGATACAGCAGCCGCGCAGACGGGGGCGCTGATAGCGACGTGCTGCAGCCTCCACAAAGGCGCGTTGGACGCGATCTCCCCGGACATCATCAAGCGCTGCAGGGCGGAAATCCGAAAGCGCATGCTGCGCCCGGTCGCGCAATACACGCGGCTCAACTGGCTCTCGGACGACGGGGTCGAGCCCGCATGCTGCGCGCTCTTGGAATGCGCGGTTCTGCAGGGCGAGGAGGGCGGCGAGCGCTGGCTCGTCGTCAAAAAGGCGCTGCGGCTGCTCGAAGCGTATCTCAACGCGAAAAAGGAGGCGCACTTTTTCTCGATTCGCGACTTTATGGAGCGCGCGGGCGCGCTGTGCGACACATTTTCGCTGTTGAAATTGATTTCCGGCGGGAAGATCGACCTCACGCGCAACAATGCCCTGCAGAGGGACGTACTGCTCCCCTTGGCGGCATATATCGGAAACGGCTGGTTTGTCGACCCCGGCGCGGGGAATATGCGGTTTGAGCCGGATACGCGCATGCTCTTTCACATTGGTCTTGGTATGCAGCAAAAGCGCCTCACGGGCATGGCAGCGTATTTTGCGCTCGCTTCGCGCCCCATGCAGTCCACGCTCTACCAAAGGCGGTGCTTTCTCGCGGAGAGCGGGGAATATGCGAGGGAACCCGTCGCACTGGCGCTGTTCCCCGAAATCTGCATGGAAAAACAGGGGTATATGGCGATGCGCTCGGAAACGCTCTTTTGCGCGGTACACGCGGGCAGCGGATTTCATGCGGACGCGGGTGATATCGCGCTGTTTTACAGGGGCGAACCCGTGCTGATCGACATCGGGGAGGTATCCCGCGCGGAATGGCACAACGTGCCCGTCGTGTGCGGGATTCAGCAGACACCGGGTGTATTGGCGTCCGATCTCGATTTTCGGAGCGAGAGGGGCTATACCGCGCTCTCGCTGTCGCTCACGCGCGCCTACGACGCGCGGGCGCGCCTTTCCTCGTGGCAAAGGACGCTCATGCTCATGGGGAACGCCGTGCGGCTGATCGATATGTTTGAATTGGGGAGCGCGGGGCGGGTCGATTTCCGTTTTATTACGCCCATCGCGCCCAAGAGGACGGATAATGGCATACAGCTCGGTGCGATCTTCCTTTCGTGGGAGGGGATGCCGCTCACCTGCCGCATCGACAGCTTCGAACCGCAGACGGACACATTCGGCGACCGCGTCTACCGCATTACGCTCTCCATGCAGGAGGATGTACGGGGCGGCAGCGTGGCGTTTACCTTTGAGGATTTGGGGAGGGAGACGCAGGATGACGCTGTATATCGTGATACCGTGCTACAATGAAGAATCGGTGCTGCCCGAGACGGCAAAGCGGCTCAAGGAGCTGCTCGACGCGCTGCAGGAAGAAAAGCGAATCTCCGAAGAGAGCCGCGTTTTGTTCGTGAACGACGGCTCGAAGGATGCGACGTGGGGCATCATCAAAGACCTCAACAGGGCGGACGCGCGGTTTGTGGGGCTCTCGCTTTCGCGCAACAGGGGGCATCAGAACGCGCTGCTCGCGGGGCTCGAGGAAGCCTCTGTGAAATGCGACTGCGCGATCTCTCTGGATGCGGATTTGCAGGACGACATCGGCGCGATCCGCGAAATGCTGAAAAAATATGCCGAAGGCTGCGAGATCGTCTACGGCGTGCGCAAAGCGCGGGAGAAGGACACGTTCTTCAAGCGCGCGACGGCTGAGGGGTTTTATAGATTTATGCGCGCGATGGGCGCGGAGGTCGTGTACAACCATGCGGACTACAGGCTGATGTCAAAGCGCGCGCTGCTGTCGCTTCTCGAATACAAAGAGGTGCACCTGTTCCTGCGCGGGATCGTGCCGCAGCTGGGGTATAAGACCGCAGTCGTCGAGTATGCGCGCGGGGAGCGGTTCGCGGGCGAAAGCAAGTACCCGCTGCCGAAGATGATCGCGCTCGCGCTCGAAGGCATCACCTCCTTCAGCGTGAAGCCGATCCGCATGGTGTTCTTTCTGGGCATCGTCGTGTTTCTGATAAGCCTTTGCATGGTGCTGTGGGTGCTCATCCAAAAGGCGATCGGTTTGCCGGTCGCGGGCTGGAGCTCTCTGATGATCTCCATTTGGATGCTGGGCGGGCTGCAGCTTCTGTCCATGGGCATCATCGGCGAATACATCGGAAAGACCTACGGAGAGACGAAGCGGAGGCCGCGCTATTTCATCGAGGAGCGCCTTATGGAACGAAGAGGGAGAAGCGCCGTGATCGAATACCACGAGAAGATCGATTCCACAAACCTGCGCGCAAAGGAGCTCGCGCGAAGCGGCGCGCAGCACGGCACGCTGGTACTTGCAAACGAACAGACCGCCGGGCGCGGCAGGCATGGGCGCGAATGGCTATCGCGCGCGAACCGCGGAGCGTGGATGAGCCTGATCCTCCGACCGACGCACCTTCCGAAGGAGAGGGCACCCGAACCCGTGTTTGTGACGGCGGTCGCCCTCGCAAAGGTGCTGACCGAGATGGCGAATACGGGCGCGCGCATCAAATGGCCCAACGACATCGTGATGGACGGGAAGAAGGTCTGCGGCATGCTGCTCGAGGCAGCCGCTTCGGGCGAGGAGACGGATTGGATCGTCGCGGGGATCGGCGTGAACCTTTGGGACAGCGATTTTCCCGAAGACCTTCCCTTCGCCGCGTCGGTCGAATCCGTTTCGGGCAGGGGCCTCGACAGGGACGAGTTTGTGCGCCGGTTCTTGGAGGAATTCGATATACTCTACGCCGCGTGGGAAGAAGGCGGCATACAGGGGATTCTTTCGGAATACCGGGCGTTTTCCGCGACGATCGGCGCGATGGTCAAGGCGTATCTCCCCAGCGGCGAAATCGTCGGCCGCGCGCTGGGCGTGCAGGAGGACGGTGCGCTCATCCTCGTGGAGGACAACGGCGAAAAGCACGTGCTCTATGCGGGTGACGTATCCGTGCGCGGAATCATGGGCTATGCCTGATCCCCGCGCGGAGAGCGCTACAACAAATACAGAAATTCATAGCGAAGGAGCGATGGAGATATGGTAACCATTCCCAAACCCGAATTCCCGCGCCCGGACAAGCAGCGGGATGCGTGGATGAACCTCAACGGACAGTGGGATTTCAGGCTCTTCCCGGCGGGCCGGGAGGATGCCGAAAAGGCGTTTGCGAAGAACCGCGCGGAATATGACCGCGAGATCGCGGTGCCGTTTTCGTGGGTCGCGCCGCTTTCGGGCGTTGCGGAGAACGTCGCGGGCATCGGCTGGTACAGGCGCAGCGTGCGGTACGAAAAGAAGGGGCTGCTCTTCCTCTGCTTCGGCGCGGTCGACTATATTTGCGATGTCTACGTGAACGGGAAGTGCGCGGGGCGCCATGTGGGCGGATATTCGCAGTTCGAATTCGACGTGACGAACCTTTGGCAGGACGGCGAAAACACGATCGAGGTGCGCGCGGAGGATTACCGCTGCGAGACGCAGACCTACGGCAAGCAGGGCTACGGCGACATTCAGGGTATATGGCAGACGGTGTGGCTGGAGGACAGACCTGCTTCCTACATCGACTGTTGGCGAACGGAGACGAAGATCACCGGCGACGTGCGGTTTTTCGTGCGCGCCAAGGCGGCGGACGGCGAGACCGTCACCGCGTCCTTCGGCGGGCATTGCGCATCCGCAACGGTAAAGGACGGCGCGGCGGAGATCGCGCTTTCCATTCCATCGCCCCGCCTTTGGTGCGTGGACGACCCCCATCTGTACGAGGGGACGCTCACGTTGGGGGACGATATCGTCTCCAGCTACATCGGCATCCGCGAGATCGCGACGGAAAACGTCGACGGGCGCGGCTACAAATGGATTCTCCTAAACGGCAAGCCCGTGTACCTCAACGGCACGCTCGACCAGGCGTTCGATCCGAAGGGACACTTCACCTATCCCACCGATAAGGACATGCGCGACGAGGCGTGGCGGCTCAAGCGGCTCGGGCTGAACATGGTGCGCATCCACATCAAGCCCGAGGAACCGCGAAAGCTCTACTGGATGGACAAACTGGGCATCCTCGTCATGGAGGACGTTCCCTGCTTCTGGGGGCCGCCGGTTGCGGAGGCGAAAGCGGCGTATGAGGCGGAGCTTCCCGATATCATACGGCGCGACATCAACCACCCCTCGACGTTCGCGTGGGTCGTGTTCAACGAAAGCTGGGGGCTGCTCGATGGCCCGAAGGGCGAAAAGACCTACCTCCCCGAGACGCAGGAGTGGGTGCGCGAGATGTACCACAGGACGAAGGCGCTCGATCCGACGCGCATCGTCGAGGACAACTCCCCATGCCGCTACGACCACGTGGAGACGGACATCAATACGTGGCACTTCTACCTGAATTCCTACGAGATCGTGCGCGACCACATCCGCAAGGTCGTCGACGAAACTTACCCCGGCTCGGAATTCAACTACATCGGCGGCAACAAACAGACCGATGCGCCGCTCATGAACAGCGAATGCGGCATGGTCTGGGGCGTTGAGGGCTCCGCGGGCGACAGCGACATCGCGTGGCAGTATCGCTACATGCTCAACGAATACCGCCTGCACGAGAAAATCTGCGGCTTCGTGTTCACGGAATTCCACGACGTGGTGAACGAATTTAACGGCTATTACCGCATCGACGATACGGACAAGGACTTCGGCTATCAGGATTTCTGCTGCGGAATGACCCTGAAAGATCTGCACGCGCCGGATTTCCTCGCCGTCGACTGCGCGCCCGTGCGCACGATGCAGGCGGGCGAAGAGGCGAAGGTGCCGCTCGTCCTCTCGAGCTTTACCGACGCATATCACGGGAAAGCCTGCTCCGTTTCGTGGGAATTGTGGCACGAGGGGCTTTCGGGCCGCGCGAGCGACTGCAAGGGCTCGTTCCCGCTTCCGAAATTCGGGTACGGCACGACCGCGCTCGAGCCGCTGTGCGTCAAAATGCCCAAGGGGAATGCCGTTGCGATTTTGAGCCTGTATCTCAAGGACGAAAACGGCGCGGTGCTTTCGAGAAACTTCACCACGTTTGACGTGCGAGCGCCCCTTTCCAAGAATCGATTTGAGGTGCCCGTGTGCAGCGCATCCCACAGCGGCTTTACGCCCGCGTGGAACGCCCTGATAGATGACAAGCTCTGCCTGGGCGGAAGCGGCGAGGTGACGTATGACATCGAACTGCCTGCGGAGCGCGAAGAGATTTCCTTCATGAACATCTACATGGAGATCGCCTCCAAGCGCATCCTCAAGAAGGATTGCAAGGAGATCGGCGCGCCGCAGGAGGACCACGGCTTCATGCGCGGCTACCTCGTAGACAGGGGCGCGTTTGAAAACTCGTACTTCATGACGGACGAATCCCGCTTCCCGTCGGAGGTCGAGATTCTCGTAAACGGAACCCTCGTCGAGGCGCTCGTTCTCGCGAACGACCCTGCGGACAGCAGGGGCGTGCTCTCCTGGCACAGGCAGCCCGAGCCGAGAAAGCTCGACGAAGCCGGCTCCTACGGCGAAAAGCACGTCCTGTCCGTTCCGAGCCGTCTCTTGCCCGAGATCGACGCGGCGGGGAAATTCACCCTCACGTTCCGCGTGAAAAACGGCGGCGGGCTCGCGCTGTACGGGCGCAACTGCGGCAGATACGCGCACGGCCTCATCGTGGAACTGCTCTGATTGTATGGCTGCACGGCGCGCGGCGGTTTCCGCCGCGCGCCGCACTTTGGCAAAGAACGGCGAAATTTTCACGCAAAACCCCTTGACAAGGCGGGATGCGGGCTGGTATAATCGCTCGGTAAGCTGGTGTGGCGGAATGGCAGACGCACCGCACTCAAAATGCGGCGGGAAACCATGTGGGTTCGACTCCCACCACCAGCACTTTTTGTGCCCTTTTTGCAGAAAAACGCGGCAGGGATAGAACAACTTCCCCCGCCGCGCCGTATTTGTCGAAAATCAGTCTTCGAGGTTGAACGCCTTTTTGAGGTCTGCGATCTCCTCGTCCGTGATGTGCTGAATAGCGCCGATGTCGTGCGAAGAGATGATCGAATGCGCCGTGGCTTCCGCGACCTCGAGGCGGTCAAACGCCTGCAAGAGCGTCGCGCCCGTCACGATCACGCAGTCGTTCTTGTAGATGACGGCGGGCACCTTCTGGCTGTACAGCGCCGCCGCTTCCTTCGGCCTGGTATACAGCTCCTCGTAGGGGCGCTTGCAGATTTCGCGCAGCTGGATATAGCTTTCCGGGATGGTGCGCGGGTCAAACGTCGCATCCGTCACGGCGAACGCCATCACGTGCAGCGGATGCGCGAGCAAAATGGCGTTGATTTCGGGGTTTGCGTCGTAGATCGCCTGATGGATCGCGACCGCGCGGGAGGGGGTCTTGCCCTGCTCCTTCATGCCCGCCTTCACGCGCACGAGGTCCTCTTCCTCCAGGTACGCCCTGTCCTTGCCGAACGGGGTGATGAGGAACGAGGAATCCTGCAGCCGCACGGAATACGTGCCGTGCGTCGCGCTGAATAGGCCATGGCGATAGCTCCTGCGGATGAGTGTGATCATGTCGCGCCGCGCCGCGCATTCCTGGTTTGAGTAAGTATTGGGGATGAAGTCGTCCATCAACAGGTGGTTGCGCGTGAGCGTCACGTTGATTGCCTCGCGCGTCAGGGAATTGGGCGTTCCGATTTTATTCGCGACGATTTGGAGAGAAGCGACATATTCCATCGTTTCAAACTGCATGAACGCGGTGAACAGGTCTTTTGCGCCGATGCAGACGCCGTGGTTTTCGAGCAGCACGATGTTTATGCCGTTGTCGAATTTCTGCGCGATGTTTTCCCCGAGTTCTTCGCTTCCGGGAACCGCATAGGTCGCCATGGCGACCTCGCCGCAGGTGCGCGCGACGGTGGGGATGAGGCTCACATCGGGCAGCTTCCGCGCGATGGAAAACGCCACGAGGGAGGACGGGTGCGCGTGCAGCACCGATTTGATGTCGGGGCGCCTGCGGTATACGCTCTGGTGAAACGGCAGCTCGCTCGAGGGCTTGTGCACGCCCTCCACGGTGCCGTCGCTATGTACGCAGACGATGTCCTGCCGCGTGAGGGCGCCCTTGTCGATGCCCGCCGGGGTGATCCAGATATTGCCTTCGTTGTCGGAAATGGAAAGGTTTCCGCCGCTGGTCGTGGTCATACCCCGTTCGTATATGCGCTGCATGATCATGACGAGCTGATCTGCGGGATGCAGGTATTCAAAATTCATTCCGATACCTCCTATTGATTTATACAGGCAGTATAGCAAATGCGTTTCAACGCGGTATGACAATCGTGTTATCACTTGCCAAACACATGGGAAATTTCTTGACCGAGCCTTTATACGCGTGGTATAATTTCATGGAAAAGGGTTTGGAGAAGGAAGGATTTTACGGTGTCTGTACGCAATTCCGCGAAGGCAATCCTTGTGAAAGACAATGAGATATTGCTCAACCGATGCAGCTCCCGCCTCGGGCAGTACTACGCCCTTCCGGGCGGCGGGCAGAGGGAAGGGGAGACGTTGCAGGAGGCGCTCGTCCGCGAGGTATTGGAGGAAACGGGGCTGCGCGTGCGCCCGGAGAGGCTTTGCGGCGTGTATGAGCACATCACGACGGGGCGCGAGGACGGCAACGGCCACAAGATCTATTTCGTGTTCGTATGCACGCCCGAGGGGAAGGGGCGCGAAAAGCCCACGGAAAGAGACGCCTTCCAGCTCGGCTCGCAGTGGGTAAAGCTTGAAGACATTCCGCACACGCGGCTCTTTCCGCAGGCGATTCGCGACAATGTGTTGCGGATGCTCTCTTCGGAGGACGTGCTCTTTTTGGGCTCGGAACGGAAAAAATAAGCCCATACTTTGCCAAATCGTTGCAGCGAATCAGCGGGAAAACCCTTTGGCGATGAGCATTTCGAGAACCCTCGCCTCCCGCTCGAACATCAAATGATTGTGCGGGCTTTTGAATGCCCTGCGGTTTTTCCGTATCGCGCTGTGCGGATCGACAACTTCCAAGGCGAAAGATTCTTCGGATTCGTAGTCGTCTAACACTTGCTGCCCAACGGCATCGCGCACCTGGCAGATGTAGTAGAAATTGTCCTGAATAAAGCATTCCGCAGCGTCGGTATCGCTTTTTTGGATTCGGTGGACGTATCCGTATTCCCTGACGGATTCGGGGATTACGGTCATGCCCGTTTCTTCGTAGGTTTCCCGAATCATCGCGTCTTTGGGACTTTCGCCCTCCTCGATCCCGCCGCCCGGAAACTTGAAATAGTCGTATTTCAGGCTGCGAACCATCGCGACGCGGTTGCCGCGAATGATAATGCTCCGCGCGGAATCGCGCCTGAAGGTGCGCGTACAATCGAAATAGTCGCGCATGTCCATCTCAAACAAAAGCCGCATAGCTGCCTCCGAAAAGATTTTGTTTCTATGAGAAAGAACAGCCGGAATCCCGCGCAAATCGCTTTGCCGCCGGATTCCGGCTTGTTTTTCGTCTTAAAACAGCCCTGTGATCCTGCCGTTCTCGTCCACGTCGATGGATTCGGCGGAGGGTACCTTGGGGAGCCCGGGCATCGTCATGATATCGCCGGTCATAACGATCACAAAG
>CAYFRC010000031.1:10597-12623 GCA_964345325.1 uncultured Oscillospiraceae bacterium | reverse complement strand
CTGTCGCCGCCGCCGACCCTGTCCACGATGTGGATGCTGTATTCCTTCGAAAAGACCGCGCTATCGCCCTCGTAGAGCATGCCCGCCCAGAGGTTATCGCTCGCGGAGAGGGAGCCGCGCAGCGTGATCGCGACCTTTTGGAAGCCGAACCGCTCCGTGAGCTTTTTCGCGACGCCGATATAGCCCTCCCTGCTGAGGCGGGCGCCGTGGATGTCCGTGTCCTCCGCCTCGATGCCGAACACGTCCCGCGCGTCCTCCTCGTTGGCGATGCACACATCTACATAGGGCATGAGTTTTCCCATTACGCGCCCCGCCTCCTCGCGCGACCAGAGCTTTGCGCGGTAATTGAGGTCGCAGCTCACTGCGATTTTGCGCGCCTTCGCGCACAAAAGCGCGTCCATGCAGATTTCGGGGAGCTCGCCGCCGAGCGCGGGCGTGATGCCCGTGAAGTGGAACCAGTTTGCGCCGGAAAAAATCCTGTCCCAATCGAATTCGTCTCTCTTCGCCAGCGCGATCGCGGAATCCGCCCTGTCGTAGATCACCTTGCTGCCGCGCTGGGATGCGCCCTTTTCGACGAAGTACACGCCGAGCCGCGCGCCGCCGCGCACGATCTCGCGCGTATCGACGCCGAAGCGGCGCAGCTCGTTCACCGCGCAGTCGCCGATCTCGTGCGCGGGAACCTTTGTTACGTAGACGCTCTCATGCCCGTAATTTGCCAGCGATACCGCGACGTTCGCCTCGCCGCCCGCGTAGGACGCCTCGAACCGCGTCGCCTGCACAAACCGCCGGTAGCCCTCGGGATTGAGCCGCATCATGATCTCGCCGAACGTTACGATCTTTGCCATGGATAGCCCGCCTTTCTCAGTGTCCCGACACGTGCCGGAACGCATACGCGCCGACGGAGACCGCGACCGCCAGATTCAGCGAATCGATCTCCTCCGTCTGCGGGATGCGCACCGCCGTGCCGTATGTCGAAAATTCCTTCGGAAGCCCCGTCTGTTCGTTGCCGAACACGAGTGCGAATTTTGCCGCATGGTCTGCCGCGGCGTCGTTTAGTGGAATCGAGCCATCCAGCATAAAGGGGTACAGCGCGTGGGCGGGATACGCATTTCTATATTCCGCAAAGGTGTCGAACGTCGCGACGCGCATGCGGAACATCGCGCCCATGGAGGCGCGGATGACGCGCGGCTCGAACGCATCCACCGCGGGGCGGATGATCGCGACATCCTTGTACCCGAAGCCCAACAGCGCGCGCAGCGCCGTGCCGAGGTTGCCCTCGTCCGAAATCTGGCACAGGACGACGTGCGGCATATCTTCGGAGAGCGCATCCCGGTATTTGCGGAACACCAGCCCCGCGTGGCAGTTGTCCTTTTTCGCCTCGCGCTTCAGCACGCGCTCCGCGTATTCCTCGCGGATGCCGAGTTTTTCGCACATCGCCCGCAGCTTCGAAACGCCCTCGCTGTTTTCGCCCGCGGGGTGCAGCAGCAGGCGCGAGACGATTTCGGGGCGCGATTCCAATAGGTGCAGCGAGGGGAATATGCCCAGCGCATAGCTGTAGTCGCCCTTTTTGTCATACGGTTCAAGCTTCGGCAACGAAATCCTCCTCCCCCGGATAGAAGACGCCCCATTCCCTTCGCAGGCGCGTCATGATCGCGTGAATCTGCTCCGTCTCCGCAAGCGGCATGATGAGCGATTCCGAAAGCCCCCGCAGGATGCAGTCCCTAACGTGCAGAAATTCGTGATAAAAGCCCTCGTTTTCGGCGGGGAAGGCGTATTGCACGGTGCAGCCGTCCCGATACGAAACGACCTCCATGCGCGTCGGATGCCAGAAATCGGGGATCGTTATGCGCCCCTCGGTGCCGAAGATGCACTGCGTGCTGTTCCCCGAAAACTCGACGCTGCTAAAAAGCTGCGCCATCGCGCCGTTTTCGTATAAAAGCTGTATGGTTTCGGTGCCGTCCACGCCCGTTTCGGCCTTCGTCACAAAGCTCGATACCTCTACGGGTTCGCTCCCCAGGAGCATGGA
>CAYFRC010000031.1:7384-10587 GCA_964345325.1 uncultured Oscillospiraceae bacterium | reverse complement strand
TGCTCGGGGTCGAAAATCCGATCCTTAACCTGCGGTCGGTACGTGCTCCGCCCCGCGAAATTGCTCGTGATGAGGCGCACGTCCCCGATCGCGCCCGAAGACACCAGCTCGCGCAGCTTTGCCGACAGCGGGAAAAACCGCGTCCACATGGCCTCCATGAGGAATACGCCGTTTTTCGCGGCGACTTCGCGCATGTGGCGCACCTGCATGTCGTTGAGCGCCATGGGCTTTTCGCACAGCACGTGCTTTTTGTGCTCCATGCAAAGCTCCGCGCACTCCATGTGCCTGTGGTGCGGCACCGCGATGTAAACGAGGTCCACATCCGGGCATTCGGCAAGCTCCTCATAGCTTCCGAACGCATGCGGAATACTATACTTTTCCGCCGCCGCCCTTGCCCTTTCGAGGGACCTTGACGCGACGGCCATCACGCGAAGCCCCTTTGCCTTTGGAAAATCCGTCATCATGCGGTGCACGATTCTGCCCGGGCCTAAGATTCCTACCCGAATTTCCCGTTCTGCCATTTTTGGAAGCCTCCTTTTCCGTCCTTCGAACGCCCGCGAGCAATACGGGGATGAGATCCCCGCGCCCCGCCTTGCGCAGCGCCTCCTCTACGAGGGGCCTGTTGCGCGGCACGAAATACTGCATGAGCGCGCGCTGCATCGCCTTTTCGCGCGGATCGCGCGGCACGTAGACCTTCTTTCCGTCCCTCGGGTCGATGCCCGTGTAGTACATCGCCGTCGATAGCGTCCCGGGCGTCGGATAAAAATCCTGCACCTGCTCGGGATGCAGCCCCGTCTTTTTGAGATACAGCGCAAGTTCCGCCGCGTCTTCGAGCGTCGAACCCGGATGACTCGACATGAAATAGCACACGAGGTACTGGTTCAGCCCCGTCCTTTCGCATGCGGCATCGTATTTTTTCGCAAACGCCTCAAACGATGCGATTTCGGGCTTCCCCATATAGCGCAGCACGCGGCGCGACACGTGTTCCGGCGCGACTCTGAGCTGCCCCGAAACGTGGTTTTTGACGAGCGCGTTCAAAAAAGCGTCGCTCCTGTCCAGCAGCAGGTAGTCGTAGCGGATGCCGCTTCGGACAAACACCTTTTTTACTCCCTTTATGGCGCGCAATCGGTTCAGCAGCGCGAGGTATTCGCCGTGGTCCGCGCGCAGATGCCTGCAGGGCGTGGGGAAGAGGCACTGCCTTTCGCGGCAGGTTCCGTGCGTTTTCTGTTTTTCGCAGGCGGGGTAGCGGAAATTCGCGGTAGGGCCGCCCACGTCGTGGATATAGCCCTTAAAGTTCTTCTGCCTGGTAAATTCTTCCGCTTCGCGCACGAGGGATTCCTCGCTGCGCGCGGAGACGACGCGCCCCTGATGCATGGTGATCGCGCAGAAACTGCACCCGCCGAAGCACCCCCGCGCGCTCGTGAGCGAAAACTCCACCTCTTTGAGCGCGGGAACGCCGCCCGCGCCGTCGTACATCGGGTGCCACGTACGCATATAGGGCAGCGCGTATACCGCGTCCAGCTCCTCCTGCGAGAGGGGCGCGGCGGGCGGATGCTGCACCAAAAAGCCCTTTTGGTGCCCCTGCGCGAGCCCCCGCCCACGCACGGCGTCCTGCTCGTCGTACTGCATCATAAAGCACTTCGCGTACAGCGCCTTGTCTCGCGCGACCTCCTCCACGGAGGGGATTTCTATATAGCCCTCGGGCACCTCTTTTGCCATCACGCAGGTGCCCGCGATGCGGGAAATGCGGATGTCGCGCCCATAGTCCAGCCATTTCGCGGCTTCCACGACAATATTTTCGCCCATGCCGTACATCAGAAGGTCTGCCCCGCTGTCCACGAGGATGCTGTTGCGGACGCGGTCGTCCCAGTAGTCGTAATGCGCGAACCGCCTGAGCGACGCCTCCAAGCCGCCGATCAGGATGGGGATATCGCCGTACACCTCCCGAATGCGGTTGCAGTAGACGATTACAGTACGGTCGGGGCGGCAGCCCGCCTTGCCGCCGGGCGCGTAGGCGTCCTCGCTGCGCCTGCGCTTGGCGACGGTGTAGTGGTTCACCATGGAATCGATCACCCCGCCCGTGACCAGAAAGCCGAGCCGGGGCTCGCCGAAGCGCTTGAAATCCTCGCAGGAGCGCCAGTCGGGCTGCGGGAGCATCGCGACGCGAAAGCCGTTTTTCTCGAGTACGCGCGAGATGACGGCGTGCCCGAAGGACGGGTGGTCCACATAGGCATCGCCCACTACGTACACGAAATCCGGCCTGTCCCAGCCCAAATCACGCAGTTCCCTCGCCGTCACCGGCAGAAACCCGCCCATGCGCTCCCTCCTCCGAAGTCATCTTGGCGGCGACCCCCGCGAGCACGGGGATCGCACCGTTCAGAAGTTCTTCAATCGTCTTTTTGCCGTCCCTGTAATAGATGGTCGTATCGCGCCCTGTCGGCGCAAAGCGCAGGCAGTTCTTATAGCCGTCAAGCGCATCGATGAGTTTCATCAGGTCGATATCGGCATTCGCGGCGACGCGCAGCGCGAGCTCGCCGCCCTTGACCGTCACCGTGTCGATGCCGATCTTCTGGCACAGGTTTTTGAGGTGCGCGATGGCGATCAGGTTCATCACGGGCTTTTCGGGGTCGCCGAACCGGTCGATCAATTCCTCGATGAGGTCCGACTTTCCGTCCTCGTCCGCGATGTTCGCGATTTTCTTGTATATCTCCATGCGCGCTATGTCGCCGGAGATGTATTCCTGCGGCAGATAGGCGTTTATGCGGATTTCGACGCGCGTCTGGATATCGCCCTGCGCCGCATCGCCCCGCAGCGCGCGCACCGCCTCGTCGATCATGCGCACGTACAAATCGTATCCCACCGACATCATGTGCCCCGACTGCTCCGCGCCCAGAAGGTTTCCCGCGCCGCGTATCTCGAGGTCGCGCATCGCGACGCGTAAGCCCGAGCCGACTTCCGTAAACTCGCGGATCGCGGCGAGGCGCTTGTCCGCGTCGTCCGTCAGGATGCGATTCGGCGGAACGGTGAGAAACGCATAGGCGAGGCGGTTGCTCCGCCCCACGCGCCCGCGAAGCTGGTACAGCTGCGCGAGCCCGAACCTGTCCGCGTCGCACACGATGAGCGTGTTCGCGCGCGGCACGTCCAGCCCCGCCTCGATGATCGTCGTGCAGAGCAGCACGTCGAACTTGCCCTCGTAAAAGTCG
>CAYFRC010000031.1:5386-7365 GCA_964345325.1 uncultured Oscillospiraceae bacterium | reverse complement strand
TGGCCGATGGCGATCCGCGCCTCCGGCACGAGCTTTTTCAGCCGCGCGTACATCATCTCTATGCTCTTTACGCGGTTGTACAATACGTATACCTGCCCGCCGCGCGAAAGCTCGCGCAAGATCGCATCCCGCACCAGCCCGTCCGCATATTCCACGACGTAGGTTTGCACGGGGTAGCGCTCCTCGGGCGGCGTGCGCAGAAGCGACATATCGCGTATGCCCACCATGGACATGTGCAGCGTGCGCGGGATGGGCGTCGCCGAGAGCGTCAGCACGTCCACGCTCCGCTTCATCTGCTTGATGGTCTCCTTGTGCTTCACGCCGAAGCGCTGCTCCTCGTCGACCACGAGCAGCCCAAGGTCGCGAAAGCGCACGTCCTTCCCAAGCAGGCGATGCGTGCCGATGACGATGTCGATATCGCCCTTTTCGAGCCTTTGCAGGATCACCTTTTGCTGCGCTGCGGTCGCAAAGCGCGAGAGCGTCTCCACGTGCACGGGGAAGCCGTGCATGCGGTTTAAGATGGTGGCGTAGTGCTGCTGCACCAAGATGGTCGTCGGCGCGAGCAGCGCCGCCTGCTTGCCGTCCATGATGCATTTGAAGATCGCCCGCAGCGCGACCTCCGTCTTGCCGTAGCCAACGTCTCCGCAGAGGAGCCTGTCCATGATCTGCGGCTTTTCCATGTCGCGCTTGATTTCGTCTATCGCCGTCAACTGATCCGGCGTCTCCTCGTATTCGAACGCATCCTCAAACTGCCGCTGCCACGGCGTATCGGGCGAAAAGGCATAGCCCGTTGCCTTGGTTCTGGAGGCGTACAGCTTCACCAGTTCGCCGGCGATCTCCTGAATGGACGCCTTGACGCGCGCCTTCTGCCTCTGCCACTCGCCGCCCGAAAGGCGGTTCATCTTGGGCGCTTCGCCCTCCGAGCCGATGTATTTCTGGATCCTGTCCATCTGGTCGGCGGGGACGTAGAGCTTGTCGCTCCCCTGATACTGGATGTGCAGAAAATCCCTGTACGTGCCCTCGCTCGAAAGGCGCACGGTTCCCATGTACCTGCCGATGCCGTAGTTTTCGTGCACGACGTAGTCGCCGACCTTGAGGTCGGTAAACGCCGTCATCTTGTCGCCGCCTTGGGCCTTGGGTACGTTTTTCTTGCGCGAAAGCCCGTAGATATCGCCCTCCGCGATCAACGCGAACTTGATTTCGGAATAAACAAAGCCCTTCGCGAGCGATTTGGGGAGGATTGCGGGGCAATCGGTCGGCAGTTCCTCGGGAATCGCGGCGGCATCCTCGAAGAGGCGCGTCGCGCAGTGCAGTTCGTCCAGCGCCTTTTTGAGCCGCTGCCCGCGCGCCGTGCCGCCCGCGAGCAGGGCGACGCGCCAGCCCTCCCTGCGCCATCTCTCGATGTCCTTTGCCATCTCGCGCAGGTTCCCCTGATAGCCCGTCGCGGGGAGCGATTCCAATTTTATCAGCGCTGTGGCGGTCAAATCCGGCAGCGACCGTAGAAAAGAGGTCAGCGCGATCGCCGTATGCTCCGAAAGCTGCGCGAGAAAGGCATCGTAGGATAAGAGCAGTTCCCCCTGCGCGGGGAGCGCCTCGCGCCGCTCCAGCGCGATTTTGTACTGCTCCTCAAACTCCAACCGCCCGTTTTCGGAGCGCTCCCTGAGCCTGTCGGGCTGGTCGAGCGCGACGATGGGGGCTTGGAGGTAGTCCAAAACCGTGTCCGTCTCCTCGTACAGCACGTTCATGAGGCTGTCCGCGCCCTGAAAGGCGTGCCCGCGGCGGATCATATCGACTCGATCCCGATACTGCACCGCCATGTTCGAACCCCTCTGCCGCTTGGGCTTTGGAAGTTTTTTGCTCTTTTTTTCTTCGATATCCCACAAAGACGGCAGGGCATCGTCCTCCTCGACGAGCGCGACGAACTTTTCGATCGGCATGAGGTCGAATTCCTTTTCGAGGTCCGTCTGCCTGTCGTGCGC
>CAYFRC010000031.1:0-5376 GCA_964345325.1 uncultured Oscillospiraceae bacterium | reverse complement strand
GGCATCCTCGAGCCTTTGCGCCGCACCCTGCGCGATGCCGCCGCCCAGGAGCACCTCGCTCGCGGGGAAAATCTGCGCGATCTCTATGCGTTTGGTGGAACGCTGCGTCATGATGTCGAATTCGCGCAGCGAATCGATCTCGTCGTCAAAAAACTCGATGCGCAGGGCATTCGCCTGCCCCACGGGGTACACGTCCAAAATGCCGCCGCGAAGCGCGCACTGCCCGCGCCCCTCCACGAGGTCTACCCGCTCATAGCCCGCCTCCGCGAGATGCGTGAGCATGTCCGCAGGATCGAGGTTTTGCCCCTCGCGGATCGTCAGGATGCTGTCCAAAAAGAGCGCCTTGGGCATCAATCGGAACAGCAGCGCATCCACGGACGCGATCAACACGCGCACGTTCCCCGTGAGCGCGAGCCCCAGCGCCTCGATGCGGCGCAGGGAGAGCTCCCTGCTCGATGCCGCCGCGCGCACAAAGCTCACGTCCCGCGCGGGCAGCAGCACGACGTCGCCGCCCAGCAGCTGCGTCAAATCCTCCGCCGCGCGCGTCGCCGCGAGCTCGTTCGCCGTCACCAAAAGCAGCGGCCGTGCCGCCTTCGCCTGCAGCGCCGCCAGTGCGTGCAGCTTTTGCGAATCGTCCACGCCGCTCAAAAAGATCATGCCCGATTTTTGCGCTTCCGCTGTGAGTTTTTGAAACGCGAGGAGCGCGTCCATGGGGCGCAGTATGCAATCTATCTGTCTTCGGGTCATACCTTCTCCTGTCGCAGAGCTTTGTTGAATTCGCTCGCCGCCTGTTGCGCCTTGGCGCAGCCCTCGGAAATGAGGATTTCTATGAGTTCGCCCGCCTTTTGGTACGCCAGGTACGCGTCCTCCGTCTCCTCCTTGGTGCGAAAGCCCGAAAGCACGTAGTCCGCGAGCTCCCAACCGTCCGGCGCACCGCCTATGCCCACGCGCACGCGCGGAAACGCGTCCGTGCCGAGCAGATACAATATCGATCGCATGCCGTTGTGCGTGCCTGCGGAGCCCTTTTCGCGCACGCGCAGGTTCGCAAGCGGGATATCCACATCGTCGTACACCACGATGAGGTTTTCGGGCTCGATCTTATACCAGTTCACGAGCTCGACCACGCTTTGCCCGGACAGGTTCATATAGGTCTGCGGCTGCGCGAGGACGACCCGTTCCCCCCGAAACGTGCCCTCCCCGAGGAGCGCCTTGCATTTGCGCTTGTTGAGCGCAACGCCCCATTTCGCGGCGAGCAGCTCCACCACGTCGAAGCCCGCATTGTGATGCGTTCGCGCGTATTTCGCGCCCGGATTTCCGAGCCCCACGACGACATACATATCTCCGTTTCCGCCTTTCCAAAACTTAGCATTGCGGAGAGACGCTTTCCGTCCCTCCGCGGCGCTGTGCGGTTTCGGTTCCCTTCAAATCTTGACCTTCGGTTTATTCTGCCCGATCACGGCGAACGGGCCGAGCCTTTCGCCCGGCTGCACGTAGGCATCCGTCACGACGCAGCGATCGAGCCGCGCGTTCGCCCCGATGTGGGAGGAGACGATGCGGCACTCCCGCAGTTCGCAGTTCGCGTCGATGGAAGAGCCCTTTTCGATCGAGCAGTTCGGGAAGATGACCGTGTCCTGCCCGATCGTCACGTCCGGCTGGATGTAGGTCGCCTCCGGATCGATGATCGAAACGCCCGCGCGCATGTGGCGAATGTTGATGCGCATGCGCATCTCCCTGTCCGCCGCGGCGAGCTGCACGCGGTCGTTGATGCCCATTCCCTCGTTCTTTTCGAGCACGGGCACCGTGCGCACCTCATGCCCTCCCTGATACAAAATGCCGATGGCATCCGTCAGGTAGCACTCGTGCGCGTTGTTGTTTGTGCCGAGCTTCGGCAGCGCCCAAAGCAGCGCGTCTATATCGAAGCAGTATACGGAGGCGTTCGTCTCCTTGATGAGGTGCTGATCCCCCACCAGTTCCTTCTGCTCCACGATCGCCGCAACCTTCCCGTTTTCGCGCACCACGCGCCCGTAGCCCACGGGGTTTTCCTTTTGATCCGTGAGTATCGCGCACGCCGCGCCGCGCTCCACCTCGCTCATGAGCCGCGCGAAGGTCTCCGGCAGCACCAGCGGCATGTCGCCCGCCGTCACGATCACCTGCCCGTGCCTTCCCTGAAGCACGTGCTCGCACGAGCGGATCGCATGGCCGGTGCCCCAGCCGTCGGGCCTTTGCTCGACGAACTGCGCCTGCCCGTGGCAGTGCTCCATCATGCGCTCCTTGCCGTGCCCCACGATCATATACTTTTCTTTGCAAACCGGGTCCAGCGCGCGCAGTACATATTCCACCATCGCCACGCCGCAGATTTTATGCAGCATTTTGGGTCTGGACGAAAGCATGCGCGTGCCCTCGCCCGCCGCCATAATCAGTGCAAGCTTATCCATCGATATGCCCCCTGTCGTTTTTCCCTCTCGTAATTGTATCACAACGCGGCACGCAGGTCAACCGGTTTTTATCCCACGGTGAGCCGCGCGACCGATGCCGGCGGCAGTATGACGCCCGCGCCCTCGGAGAGACAAATGCGCGTACTTTTCGGGACGACGGCATATGCGTCCTCAAAGGTGTTGCAGGTGTGGGGATCGGACGACGACAGGATTTCAAGCTCCGCATCCCCCGAAAGCTTCCCGCCGATCGCCGAGAGCGCGACCTCGCACTTTGTATCGAGGGAAAGGTTCGCCATTGTGACGGTTACCTTGCCGTCCCTTTCGGATGCGGACGCGGAAATCTCCTTCATCGGGGCAAAGCCCTCCCGTTCGAGGTAGGGCGCGGTGACGACGGTATGCAGGTGCCTCGCGCCCATGTGTTCACGGAACATCCTGAACACGTAGTAGTTCGGCGTCTCGACGAAGGCATCCCCGTGCGCGAGGTACAGGGAGTGCAGGTTGTTGCACAGCTGCGCGACGTTTGCCATCTTCACCCAATCGCAGCGGTTGTTGAAGATGTTCAGCGTCAGCGCCGCGACGACGGCATCCCGCATGTTGCTCTGCTGCTCAAACAGGTTATAGCCCTTGCTCGGGCCCGTGCCGTCCTTGTGCCAGCAGCCCCATTCATCGACGAGCAGGGCGATTTTGCGCTCCGGGTCGAATTCGTCCATCGCGTGCCTGTGGTTTTGGATCACGCGCTCCATGAAATTCGCCTGAAACAGGAGCTGATACCATTCGTCTCGCGTAAACTCCTGCGGCGTTCCCGCCGTGCCGCAGTAGTAGTGCA
Organism: uncultured Oscillospiraceae bacterium; assembly: GCA_964345325.1. Taxonomy (GTDB): domain Bacteria; phylum Bacillota; class Clostridia; order Christensenellales; family Aristaeellaceae; genus CAYFRC01. The sequence continues at coordinate 2,115 of CAYFRC010000031.1, read as the reverse complement.
TGCTCACGCCGTACAGCTTCGCGTCGCGGTACTTTCTGCCTGTGTACTCCTTGAGGAGCCGCCGCGTCCACTCCACGTCGTTGCCGTTGGGGCCGCAGATGATGTATTTCAGGCCGTCCTGCACGGAATTGATGACCGCCGTGTACCGCAAAAACGCGCTCACGCAGTCCTCGGGCGACATGTTTCCGCCGCCGCCCCAGTTTTCGTTGCCGATGCCCCAGTACTTCACGTCAAAGGGCGCGGGATGTCCGTTTTTCGCGCGCTCGTCCGACAGCGTCGTGACGCCTGCGGGGATGTTGCAGTATTCCACCCATTCGCGGATATCGAGCGGCGTCGTGGAGGTGATGTTCGCCGCGAAATAGGGCTGCGCACCGACCATCTCGCAAAAATCCATGAATTCGTGCGTGCCGACCTCGTTCGATTCGGCGCGTCCGTCGCGCGAATACCACCAGTTTAGGCGGCGCGGGCGCCCGCTCCTCTCGCCGATGCCGTCGCGCCAGTTGTAGGTCTCCGCAAAGCAGCCGCCGGGCCAGCGCAAAACGGGCGGGTTCAGCGCCTTGAAGCTGTCCACGAGGCGCTTGCGAAAGCCGCGGATGTTCTCCACGGGCGAATCCTCGCCGACCCAGAGCCCGTCGTAAAACACGCCGCCGATGTGTTCGGAAAAATGCCCGTAGATTTCGGGCGAAATCGTACCGAGGGTTTCGGGAAAGACGACGGTAACAGAACGCATTGCGCTCCCTCCTTCCGCTATCGGACGCGAAGCCACACGAGCATTTCGCCCTCCTCGCGGTTCGCCCACGCGAAGAAGGGGATCAATTTGACCCTGACGGGGACGGACGCGGGTGCCTCGTCGCTGTAGAGAACGCCTTCCTCCCACTGCGTGCGCGCGCCGTCGCAGGAAATCGTCTGCACGCCCAGTGTCTCGTCAAAGCCCGTCTCGAAAAAGCCGTCTCTGAAGATCGCAATGTCCTTGAGGTTTTCGCCGTTGTCCGCCTCCTCCGCGCAATAGACGATGGGGCCTTTTTGGACGGCGACGCGCCCGCAGTTTTCGTGTACATGGGGATTTGCGTAGATCAGCCGCACGCGCATGTCGAGCGAGAGCGCTACGGTATCGCCCGCTTGCCAATCCCTTTCGATCACCGCGTAGCCGTCCTCCATCTGCGGCGCAACAGTTTCGCCGTTGACGGAGATGCGATACGTCTTCGACCACTTCGGAATGCGCAGGCACAGGGCGTACTTGCCCGCGCCGGATAGCGTAAAGCGAATCTCCCCGTCATAGGGATATTTGGTTTCCTCTTCGATCTTCCCGAACGGCGTATCCGCCGTAGAGGAGAAGTATTGGTGCACGTAGAGCCTGCCCTTTGTATGGGACATCGCGAAATCGCCCATGGACGCGATCACGCGCAGGAGGTTCGGCGGGCAGCAGCTGCAATCGAACACGCGCTTTCTGCGGATATCCGGCATATGGTCGCGCGCCTTTGTATAGGTTTGGTTTTGGCGGAACAGCTTCGGATGCGCCTCGAGCGGGTTTTCGTAGAAATAGGACACGCCGTCCAGCGATATGCCCGCGAGCATGCCGTTATACAGCGCAAGCTCCGCGATGTCCGCGTATTCGCCCCGCGGCTCGATATAGCCCATGCGCCGCGCGAACAGCGCGAGCCCTATGGATGCGCAGGTTTCGGCATATGCCGTGCGGTTCATGAGGTCGTAATCGAAGGTGAACGCCTCGCCCACGTGGCTCGACCCGATCCCACCCGTCACATACATGCGGCGGTGCACGGTATTGAAAAAGAGAACTTCGCACGCCTTGCGCAGTTCTTTGTCGTCGTCCTGATAGGCGAGGTCCGCCATGGCGCAATACAGGTACATCGCGCGCACGCTGTGCCCCTCCGCCGTTTTTTGCTCCCGCACGGGCAGGTGCGCCTGCGAATATCTGTTCGTGCCGAACACGTCGTAGGTTTTGTCCTTCCTGCCCGTGCCGCGCGCGTCCACGAAATACCGCATGAGTTCCAGGTGCTTTTCGTCCCCGGTGTACAGATACACCTTGTACAGCGCGAGCTCGATCTCCTCGTGGCCGGGCGTGTCAAAGCCCGCGTAGCGCTCTACCCTGAATAC
>CAYFRC010000030.1:0-12754 GCA_964345325.1 uncultured Oscillospiraceae bacterium | reverse complement strand
GGTACAACATGGAACTCATCCGCAGCATGGAGCAGGGAGAGGGAACGACAACTTCTTCGAACTCCATCAAAAAAAGCTCCACTCCCAAATCTTCCTCCAAGGCGAAGAACAACTACTACATCTTCCCGAACTCCTCCAAGAAGAAGCTGACCAAAAAGCAAATCCTCGGCATCAAGCGGAGCCTTTGGGGATACGCGCGCAACGAAATCTACGCGCGCCACGGCTATTCCTTCAAGACCGCCAAGTACCGCAAGTACTTCAGAAACCAGAAATGGTATAAGGAGGGCGGCTTCTCGAGGAGCAAGCTCAATTCCATCGAGTGGTACAACATGGAGCTCATCAAAGAGATGGAAGCCAAATACTAAAACGCGAACGAACCGCGAGAAAGCAGGCTGCACGCCTGCTTTCTCCGTCAGAGGGAAAATACATGAAGACAAAGCGCGCACTTATCGTCCTTTTCGCCCTGTGCATCCTGCTTTCCGGCTGCGGGGGCGAGCCCGAAAAAACGGAAGCGGATGCCACCGAAAGATTGACCGTCTGTTGCTCCTTCATGCCGATCTACGCGCTGGCAAAACCGGTCTTTGAAGGGGTTCCCGATGTTACGCTCAAATGCCTCATCCAGCCGCAGGACGGCTGCCTTCGGAACTATGCGCTCTCCGAATGGGATCTGTCCGTTCTCACCCTTGCGGATGCCGTAATTCTGGGCGGGCGCGGCCTCGAATCCTTTGCATCCGACATCTCCTCGATGCAGGACGCGCCCGCGACCGTCTCCCTCATGGACAATATGACGCTCTACGGGCAGGACGAGAAACTCATTTCCGGCGACGAGGAGATTTCCCACCTTCGCGGCGCGAACCCGCACTATTATCTCTCCGTACAGGGCGCGATCGAAATGACGAACACCATCGCCTTCGCCATGCAGCAAATGGACGCGCGCTATGCGCCCCTGTACGAAAAGAACCGCGCCGCGCAGGAAAAGGCGCTTTTGGATTTGCAAAATGAGATGGAAGAGATTTTTCTAAACGCAAACGATGCGCCCGTGGCGCTTTGGCACGAGGGGCTGATCTATATCGCGGAGGAATTCGGGCTCGATGCCGCCGTGCGCATCGACAGGGAGAGCGCGACCGGCCTCGACGGGGGCGATTACGAAAATGCCGTTTCCGAAATGCGGCAGGCGGGGTGCCGCGTCGTCCTCATCGAAAACCAGGCGCCCGATCCATTGATTCGCGCCCTTGTTCGGGACGGATTTACCGTCGCAAAGATCGACGTATTGTCTTCAAACGGCGAGTACATCCCCGCCATGCTGCAAAACGCGCATGCGATTTTCGATGCGCTGAACAAAATTACATAACGGCGCTCGACAAAGCGCCTTTCTTTGTTGTATACTTGTCAGAACAAGTTCGAGGAGGAATGACTTTGGAGTGGATTGCGAGCGCGGCGTTCGGGCTGGAAGGCCTCGTAAAAAAGGACCTCGAGCGCATCGAGGACATTTCGGAGATTTCGCCCCTCTCCACCGGCGGCGTACAGTTTCGCGGTGACTGGGCGGCGGGCTTTCGCGCAAATCTCTGGCTGCGCACGGCAGACCGCGTGCTGCTTGTGATGAAGCGCTTTGCGGCGCGCTCGTTTGAGGAGCTGTTTCAGGGCGTAAGCGCGATCCCGTGGGAGGAGCGCATCCCCAAAGGTTACAGCTTCCCCGTGCGCGCACAGTGTGCGAGAAGCACGCTCATGAGCCCTTCGGACTGCCAGAGCATCGTAAAAAAAGCGGTCGCCGAGCGGCTCAAAAAGGCATACGGCGGCGCATGGCTGGATGAAGACGGCGCGGAGCACACGATCGACGTATCCATCCGCAACGACGAGGCGACCATAACTTTGGATACCTCGGGCGTTGCGCTCAACAGGCGCGGCTACCGCACGTGGAACGGCGAAGCCCCGCTTCGGGAGACGCTCGCCGCATCCATTGTACTCATGTCGCCGTGGCATCCGAGCATGCCCCTGTATGACCCCTGCTGCGGAACGGGCGCGATCCTCATCGAAGCCGCATTCATCGCCGCCGACAGGGCGCCCGGCCTTATGCGTTCCTTTGCGATGGAAAACTGGCCCGTCGTCCCGAAGGGCGGCATGACCGCCGCGCGGGAGGAGGCAAAGGAGCGCTACGAAAAGGGAAAAGCCCGCCCGATCGCGATCTTCGGCAGTGATATCGACCCCAATGCCATCGACCTCGCGCGAAAACACCTGAAACAGGCGGCTCTCTCCGATACGGTTGTGCTCGAAACGCGCGATCTGCGCGATGTCGTGCAGGGCGGAAGCGGCGTTTTCCTCGCAAATCCACCCTACGGGGATCGCATGGGCGACAAACGCTCCGCACAGGCCGTCGCAAAGCAGTTGGGGCTTTTGTTTGACCGCTGCCCCGATTGGAGCATGGGCGTCATCACCGCCGACCGCCTGTTCGAAAAATCGTTCGGCAGGCGCGCGGACAGGCGCAGGCGGCTGTACAACGGGCGGCTGGAGTGCGAATTTATGACATTTCTCGGAGCACAGAAGGGGGGATATCGATGATCGCCAAGGCATTTTTCAACCGTGCGCCGCTCATCGGCAACCGAATGGCCGCCCTTCCCTTGGGCGCCGTCAAGCCTGAGGGCTGGCTCAAAGAACAGTTGGAAGTGCAGGCAAAGGGGCTCACGGGGCGCCTTTACGACCTGTGGGACGATGTCGGCAAAAACTGCGCGTGGCTCGGCGGCAGCGGGTACGATTGGGAAAACGCGCCATACTATTCGGACGGCCTGCTCCCGCTCGCGTACCTTTTGGACGACGAGGAATTGAAGGAGAAGGCGCACGCCTATATCGAGTGGATGCTTGAAAGCCAGCGCGAGGACGGTTTCTTCGGCCCCTCCACGAATGACGACTGGTGGCCCCGCATGATCGCGCTCAAGGCGATGCAGCAATATTTCACCGCGACGGGCGACAAGCGCGCGCTGCACCTGATGGACAGGTTTTTCAAATATCAGTTGAAGGCGCTCGACGAGCACCCGCTTCGGGAATGGGCATCGGCGCGCGGCGCGGAAAATATGCTCACGGCGTTGTGGTTTTATAACGTCACGGGGCAGAAATACCTCTTAAAGCTCCTCGAAAAGCTGCACGAGCAGACGATGGACTGGACGGGGCGTTTCCACGTGTTCCCGAACAACCGCCCCATGGAAAAGCAATACCCCTTCGCGGAGTTAAAGGAATTGATGGCGAAGGAGCCGCCGCTGCTCGGAAACAACAGGACGTATTATCGGCAGGAATACCACTTCTCCCACGTCGTCAACGTCGCGATGGGGCTGAAAACCCCCGGCGTCATCCACGCGTTTTCGAGCGGCTTCAAGCATGCGGACGGCTTTTCCGTCGCGTGGGACAAGCTGATGAAGCGGCACGGCGTCGCTTACGGCATGTTCACGGGCGACGAGCACCTCTCCGGCAGCGACCCCTCGCAGGGCACGGAGCTTTGCGCCGTGGTGGAGGCGATGTATTCCGTCGAGCAGCTCTTGACAACCATAGACGACTTTGACCGCAATATGCCCGACATCCTCGAAAAGCTCGCCTTCAACGCCCTGCCCGCGCAGCTCACGAAGGACATGATGGCGCGGCAGTACGACCAGCAGGCGAACCAGGTTTCCGCAACCATAGCAAAGCGCAACTGGTACAACAACGACGACGATGCCAATATATACAGCTTCCTCGGCAATTTCGGTTGCTGCACGGCAAACCTCCATCAGGGCTGGCCGAAATTCGTTGAAAGCCTTTGGATGGCGACCAATGACGACGGGCTCGCGGCAATCTCCTACGCGCCGTGCAGCGTGCGCTTTGTCGCAGGCGGCGCGCCGGTTTCGCTTCAGGTGGATACGGCATATCCCTACGAAACAAGCGTGCGCATCCACGTGCGCGTGAAGGAGCCTACGGAATTCCCCATCTACCTGCGCATCCCCACATGGGCGCAGCAGCCGATCATCCGCCTGCCGGACGGCGAAATCATGTCCGTACGCAGCGGCGAAACCGCATGCGTGCGCCGCAAATGGACGGGCACGGAGACCATTCTGCTGGATCTTCCGATGCAGCCGCGAAAGACGCGCTGGTTCCACCAGAGTATGGCGGTCGAGATGGGGCCCCTGCTCATGTGCTATCGCCCGAAGGAGGATTTCACCTGCATCCGCGAGGGCGGCGGCACGAAGGACTACGCCGTCGAAACGACGGATGCGTGGAACTGGGCGCTTCTGGACGACGAGGCGATGAAGGGCATTTTGGAGCCGCAAAAGGCATCGGCATTCAAAAACGGCGAAGACGCCGCGAAAGTGCTCGTCAAGGCGGTCCAAATCCCCGAATGGGGCATGAAGGACAACAGCGCCGCCCCGCCGCCGATCGCACCTGCTGCAAACGAAAAAGATGCTCAGGTCATCACCCTCACGCCCTACGGAAATTCTTCCCTGCGCATCAGCCAGTTCCCCGTCGCCAAGACGCACGAAGAATAAAAACCGAAAGGAAGTGCCTTACCCATGCCCATGATCGACATGCCCCTTTCGCAGTTGCGACAGTACAAGGGAATCAACCCCTGCCCCGCAGACATCGATGCCTATTGGGATCGCGCCGTCGCCGAAATGGAGGCGCTCGGAACGGAATACGAGCTCGTTCCTTCCCAATTTCAGGTGCCGAACGCCGAGTGCTTCGACCTGTATTTTACGGGCGTGGGCGGCGCAAGGATCGCCTGTAAATACCTGCGCCCCGCGCGCCGCGAGGGGAAAATCCCCTGCGTGTTGCAGTTTCACGGCTACAGCGGCAGCTGCGGCGATTTCAGCCAGAAGCTGAACTTCGTCTGCATGGGCTTTGCCGTTCTCGCGATGGACGCGCGCGGACAGGGCGGAAAGAGCGAGGATGTCGGCGGCGTGAAGGGCAATACGCTCAACGGGCACATCATTCGCGGCCTCGACGACCCGGACCCCGATAAGCTCCTCTTCCGGCAAATCTTCCTCGACACAGCGCAGTGCGCGCGCATCGCGATGTCCATGGACGAGATCGACGAGACGAAGGTTGGTGCGATGGGCGGTTCGCAGGGCGGTGCGCTCACGCTCGCCTGCGCCGCGCTCACGCCCAAGCTCAACCGCGCTGCGCCCTCTTTCCCGTTTTTGTGCGACTACAAGCGCGTGTGGGAGATGGACCTCGACATCGCGGCATATCAGGAACTGAAGGACTATTTCCGCCGCTTCGACCCACGACACGAGCGGGAGGATGCGATCTTCACCAAGCTCGGCTACATCGACAACAAAAACATCGCGCACCGCACAAAGGCGAAGACGCTCATGTTTACGGGGCTCATGGACACCATCTGCCCGCCCTCCACGCAGTTTGCCGCGTTCAACAATTTGGCATGCGAAAAGGATGTCGTACTCTACCCCGATTTCGGCCATGAGGATCTCCCCGAATCGGGCGAGATTACCATGCAGTTCATGCTGGAGATGACGAAGGAATGACTCTGCCCGATCCCGTATTGTTCTCGATAGGCTCCTTTAGCGTGCGCTGGTACGGCGTGTGCGTGACGCTGGGCGTGCTCTGCGCGGTGCTTTTGTGCGCCGCGCGGGAAAAGCGGTACGGCCTCCCCAAGGACACGACGCTCGATTTGCTGTTTGTCGCGCTTCCTGCGGCGATCGTCGGCGCGCGCATCTACTACGTCGCCTTTTCCTGGGAGCAATTCAGGGAACATCCGATTTCCGCACTGTATTTCTGGCAGGGCGGGATCGCGATCTACGGCGCCATCCTCATGGGTGCGCTCGCGGCGTTTATATTCGCGAAGCGACGCAAAATTTCCTTCGCAACGCTCGCATCCCTCGTCGCGCCCGCGCTGCCCTTGGGGCAGGCGATCGGCAGGTGGGGCAATTTCTTCAATCAGGAGGCATACGGCATTCCGATTACCGATGCGCGGCTGCAATTCTTCCCCGTCGCCGTGTGGATCGAGAGCGCAGGCGGCTGGTTTGCCGCGACGTTCTTTTACGAGTCGTTCTGGTGCTTTTTGCTGTGCGGCTTTTTGCTGCTGTACGAAAGAAAGCACGGCGGCAGGGAGTTGTTTCCCCTGTACTGCGCGCTCTACGCCCTCGAGCGGTTTTTCGTGGAAGGGCTGCGGACGGATTCCCTGTATTGGAGGAACATCCGCGCATCGCAGGCGCTGTCCCTTTCGGTAATTGTGATTTGCGTCGCACGGTGGGTCGTCCTCGCGATGAAAAGGAGAAGAACATGACGGTTACGGGCATTCGCACCATAGGCGGCATCGTCGAACTTTCCTGCGACGGCAGGGTTTCCTGCCGCATCGCAAAAAAACACTTCGCAAAGCTCCCGCTCGCCGTGGGCGACGGCATCGACGAAGCGGAATACATCGATCGCATCGCCGCCCTGCAGGCGGCGGATTGCTATGAGGCGGCACTGAACCTTCTGGACATCTCCACGAAGACGAAAAACGCTCTCTGCGAAAAGTTACGGCGGAAGGGCTATGTCGCGCCCGCCGCAGAGGCGGCCGTGCAGCGACTCGAAGAGGCGAAGCTCCTGAACGACAGGCTCTTTGCCGAGCGCATCGTAGAGCGCCAAAAAACAAAGCCCATCGGCATATACGCGATGAAGCAAAAGCTCCGCGCAAAGGGCTTTTCCGAGGAGGACGCGGAACACGCCGTGCAGCAGCTCGACGAGGAGCACCAGCTTGAGCAGGCGAAGCTGCTCGCCCAAAAGCTCGCCCCGCGCTACGAAAAGGAGCCGAACGAAAGAAAGCGCAGAGCCCTGCTCTCGCAGGCACTCGCGCGGCGCGGCTTCTCGTGGGACGTCATTTCGCAGGCACTCGAGGAGGAATAGCACCAATCCCCTTCATACAAACGGAGGCGCCGGCAAAAGCCGACGCCTCCGTTGTCGTATCTAAGAAACTACTTGGTATGCTCACCTTATTGTAATCTCATTCTAAAATATATAATACATTGTCGAGCAGCGATGGCGCGAGTAGTCTCGTTGGTTAATCTACCAATCATCTCACATATATGTCTTTCGCCGGCTTTTCGCCCATCGTAAATACGACCGTTGCACCGTTCACGATATCGTCATGGTGTATCTTTGTGCCGTGAAGAGGTTTCCCGTCAACCTCCGCTTTTTGGATGTACTTCGCACGACTGGAGTTCCCCTGCGCGACGATGGTAAAGGTCTTTCCGGAGGGAAGGTGTATCTTCACCTCATCAAATAGAGGGCTCCCGATATCGTATTCCTGTTTCCCGGGGCACGTGGGATAGAAGCCCATCGCGCTAAAAACATACCACGCACTCATCGCGCCGCCATCCTCATCGCCGCAAATGCCGATGGGCGTGTCGTCGAACCATACCTTCATGACCTCCCGAAGCAGCTTCTGCGTTTTCCAGGGGCTGTCTGTGTAGTTGTACAGATATGGGATGTGGAAAGAAGGCTCGTTCCCCATGCAGAACTGGCCGATAAGACCCGTAGAGTCGGGGAAGAGGCCTAAGAACACATATTTGCTCGTTCCGTACTGCTCGGAGAGCATGGTATCGAGATAGGTCTCCAGTCCCTTCCTTCCGCCCATCAGCGCAGACAATCCTTCTATGTCGTGCTGCACACTGAGCGTATAGGTCCATGAATTGCATTCGGCAAAATACGCTCTGCCTCCCTGGCCTCCGGAAAGCTTTGGATCGAAGTTCGGCACCCACTGCCCGTCTGCCGTCTTTGGCGACATGAAGCCGGTTTCCTTGTTGGAAAGCGTTCGGTAGTTTTGGGAACGCTTCGCATATTTCTGCCAATCCGGCTTACCGAGGGCTTTCCCAAACTCGGAAATACAGTACGCATCATATGCCGTTTCCAGTGTCACGGCAACACACTGCCTTCTCTCAAAAGGGTGCGCAGGAAGCCATTCCTCAGCCCCTTCAGGCAATGCAGGGAAGAAGCCGTTCTCAAAATAGCATTCATCGAATTCGTTGATATGGCCGATCCGCCAAGGAAGTTTTGTCATCTCTTCCTCATTTTTAATGATGCCTTCCCATGCGACCTCCGTATCAAAGCCTCTGAGCCCCTTCAGATAGGAATCGGCAATCATCGCAGTGGAGTGTTTACCGATCATACAGGGAACGTTTCCTCCTTCATGAGGGAATGTGGGTATGACACCACACTGTGCATACATGCGCAAATAGGAATCCACAATGTCGCTCTGCCGCTCTGGCTCCAAAATCAGCTGCAGTGGATGTGCAGTCCTGTAGGTGTCCCAAATGCCGTCATTGACGTAAAAATCCCTATCGTCCGTGTGCACTTTTTTATCGTATCCGCTATAATATCGGCCATATTCGTTGATGTTTATCATGCGCTGATACACGCGATACAAGGAAGTGTAAAAGATGCGCTTTTGCTTCTCCGTTCCGCCCTTCACTTCGATCCGCCCAAGCGCTTCGTCCCATATTCGCTGTGCTTTTTCCGCGGCCTCGTCAAAGGAAAGATTCTGCGCCTCCTTTTCAAGATTTACGCGCGCCTGATCCGTATCGATATGGGAAAATCCGGTTTTTACAACCAGCGTCGAACCTTCGGGGAATGTGCAGAGGATCTCATTCTCCCGCTCTTCCACGCAAATGGGTTCCTGAGAAATCGTCACATACGCCGCATAGGGCGCTTCTCTTTTCACGGCAGTTCCGCATATCACGGAGCCTTTACGCCGGATAGCGCCTCCCTCATCGGGCGCGAAACGCAACAGTGCCTTGCCGTTTCCCTTCGGAAACGTAAAGCGGTACAACGCGCATCGCTCCGTGACGGTGTATTCCGCATGGATATCGGACTCGGTCAGCAATACGCTGCCTTTATAGCAACGCACTTCATCAAAATCATGATCCCGCAATGATTGGAAGGTCTTGTTCCCCTCTACATCCGCCATCACCGTCAAGGCGAATAGCGGAAAACCGAAGATTTCGGGGGCGACATAATAATCGCGAATTCTCTCATCAAGGGTCGGCTGAATCTGCGCCATGCAGTGCGGCAGATGCACGAGGGGTTTTGTTGCAGTCAAAAGATGTCCTATCGTGCCAATATACGGATCGACATAATCGGAAACACGAAGCATAGAATCCAATCCTTCCTCGTTGTTATTATGAAAATGTTACAGTCTATGTTCTAATTTTACGGCACACAGAGCTTTTTGTCAACACAAAAACCGCCAGATCGAAAACTTTTGTTATATCGTTATATTTACTATCAAAAAGTTTCATCAACGTGTGCCGATCCACGAACAAATTTTCAAAAACGGTGTATTTCGATCCGTAAATATGGTATACTGCGGAGTAGAGAGAAAGGATGTGTTTCATGTGCGGGAACTGGACATCGTGCAATTCTGGAAGGACGACGAGATCGCGCATAGGAATAACTGTTTTTATCGGGGGCCGCAGACAGCGCTCGGCATCCGCATGAGCGCGGAGTGCGTCTACGCCGAATTGGGCGAGGAAGGCAACCCGTGGCTGCCCGAGGAGCGCTCGCGCTATCTGGACCTCGCCAAGCGCTACAACGACAAGGCGGAAAAGATCGTCGGCAAGCGGCTGCTCCGCGAAGAACTCCCGCCGATCGATGCAACGTTCCCCGAAATCAAGCGCATCGGCGAGGTGTTCGGCGGGAAATACACCGTCCTCAACAACACGGAGTGGCTCGAAAAGTGCTTTGACGACGAGGAACAGCTCGACAAAAAGCTCGACGAAGTGCTTTCCATGGATTTTCGCGCGTTCATGCTGCCGAAAAACTGGGAAGCAGAGAAAAAGCGCATTTACGAGACCTACGGCATCAAACCATCTCCCCTGCGCCACATTCGAGGCCCCGTAACGCTCGCCTGCTCCCTCATGGGCAACGAGGAATTGATCTTCTTGATTCTCGACTATCCGCACATCGCGGAAAAGTTTTCGCGCGCGATCGCGCACGCTGCGATCAGTATGGCGCACGTCTGCGACGAGGAAGCCGGAATCACCGCAGAATCCCGCCCGGGGTTTTCCTTTGCGGATGACAGTTCCTGCCTGCTTTCGCCCGATATGTACGAGCTCTTCGGGTACCCCGTCCTGCGGGAAGTGTTTTCCGTATTCAGCCCGAATCCGAACGACAGCCGTTACCAGCATTCCGACAGCCCCATGGCGCACCTGCTGCCGATTTTGGGCAGGCTCGACCTCAACGGCGTGAACTTCGGCCCGACGGTGTTGGTGCCTGAAATCCGTAAATACCTGCCCCATGCCCGCATCGACGGCTGCATCGCGCCGTTCACCTTTATGCGCAACGACCGCGATGCACTCATCGCCGAAACGACGCGCGACTGCGAAGCGGACGAGCTATACGGCGGCGTCAACATCTCCACCGCCGGCTCCATCAACAACGGCTCTTCACTGGAAAGCATGCGCCTGATTATGCAGGTCATTCAGAACAGGAGGAAATGAGATGAGGTACCGTATCGAAAAGCGATACCTGCTTCTACCCGTCTCCGAAACGGCGCAGATGAAGCGCCTCACCGTCGGGAAGAATATCTCCCTGCGGTTGCGCCTCACCGCTTCGCCGGACTATATCTTCCCCTATGACCTTCGGGATTATGTCGGGCAGGAGCTCGACATCGAAATCTCCCCGCAAATCGACTTCACGCCCATTTTTGCGGATGAGCCGGACGACGCCAGCATCTACTGCGAAAGGTACCGCCCCGTCGCGCATTTTTCGCCCAAGCGCGGCTGGAGCAACGACCCGAACGGGCTGATTTATTACGAGGGGCAGTATCACATGTTCTTCCAGCATAACCCCGTGGACACCGTATGGAACAATATGCACTGGGGACACGCCGTGAGCGACGACCTTCTCCGCTGGACGGAGCTGGAAGAGGCGCTGTATCCCGATTCGTACGGCGATATGTTCTCCGGCAGCGCCATCGAAGATACGGAAAATCTCACGGGACTCAAGGAAAACGGGCACAACCCGCTCCTTTTGTATTATACCGCCGCGTGTGAAGCTTCCACCCAGCGGCTCGCGTATTCGGTGGACGGCGGAATCACATTCCGCAAATACCCCCGCGCGATGATCGAATGCATTACGCCCACCAACCGCGACCCGAAAATCATCTACGGCGAGGAGCTTTCCGCCTACATCATGCCCATCTATCTCGAGGGGCGCGAGTTTGCGCTGTATACCTCAAAAGACCTGCTGCACTGGGAAAAGCTTCAGAACATCGCTATCCCCGAGGACGACGAGTGCCCAGACATCTATCCCCTCACCGTGGACGGCAAGCGGTTTTGGGTCATGACCGCCGCGCACGACCGCTATCTTATAGGCGATTTTTCGCGCGGCTGCTTCACGCAGCTGTTCCCCACCGGGCGCCTGCACTACGGTACGGAAAGCTACGCCGCGCAGACCTTTTCCGGCATCCCGAACGGCCGCCTCATCCGGATCGCGTGGAACCGCTCGCCCGTGCCGCGCACCGTCGCAAACGGCTCCATGTCTACGCCGCACGATATGACCCTGCGCGAGATCGGCGGAAGGCCCATGCTCTGTGCCAATCCGATCCCCGAATTTTCCGCACTGCGCGGCGAAGAGGCAAAGGGGAAAGAGGCGCTCCCCCTCCTCGGCAGGACAAACGACATCGTTTTGCGCTTTCCATCGCGCGGAGCGCGCGAAATCTGCCTCATGGGGCTTATACTCTCCTTCGCGGACGGCGCGCTTACATGGAAAGACGCCTCCATGCCCGTATTAGAAGAAGACGGAATCTGTACGCTGCGCATCGTGCAGGATGTGCACTCCGTCGAAATCTACGCCCACATGGGCGAAGCGACCATGCTCATCCCGCACATCGCAGATGAAACGCTTTCGAGCATTTCCTCCGCCGGCGCGGAAATCACCGCGTGGCCCCTCGCCTCCATCCACGGCTCGCTCGGTTCTTGAGCGCGAGAAGGAAAGCGGAAAGAAAAAGTGTCCCCAAAAGCATCGCCGCCGCGCTAACCATCCACATGCCGCCTGCGTTGAAGCCGTAAAAATCTCTCCATCTGCGCAAAATGACAACGTTCACCATGTAAAACGGCGCATAGAGGAGAACGGATAGGGCGCCCGTCACAATATGCAGGCGGCCGAGGCGCTCGCCTTTTTCCAAAAACACGCAGGAGACGATCGCCAGCATCGGCGAAATCAGATGGGGAAGGACGTTTTCGCCGCGCAGCAACGCATTGTTTCCGTTCCTCGGCACGAGAAAGAAGACTACCGTCAAAAGCGTTACGGCGAGGCCGCACGTCCCCATGAACTTCAGCGCGTTCGCCCAACGCGGGATTTTCCATCGCCCTTTGAGGGCGCAAGCTGCCGAAAACGGCAGCATACACGCGGCACAAAGCGCCGCAAGCAGGTTGGAGTCCTCCGTAAACGTGCGAAGATCCGCCCCCATCCAAGGCATCATCGCCGTACCGTAAATAATTCCCACATTGCACAGGAGCGACAGCAGTCCCTCTATCCTTCTCACATCGTCGCCTCACTTTCTCAGCATAGAATTTATAGGGAGGGTTTCCCCTTGTCTACAGTCGTGCTCGGCATGTCCAACGGCGTGGATTCCGCCGTCGCCGCGTTGCTGCTCAAAAAACAGGGCTATGCCGTATACGGGCTGTTCCTCGATACGGGCATCCCGAACGCGCCCGCATGTGCCATGGAAAGCGCAGAGCGCCTATCCATCCCGCTGAAAGTCCACGACGTGCGAGCCGAACTCGAAACCATCGTG
>CAYFRC010000029.1:10076-12792 GCA_964345325.1 uncultured Oscillospiraceae bacterium | reverse complement strand
CCCTCGGCGTGGTGCAGGAAGTGCTGGGGGCACTGCGCGTGGTCAAGGCGTTCGCGCGGGAGCCGCATGAGAACGAGCGCTTCGAGAGGGAAAACAGGCACCTGCTCGATCTCAACCTCAAGGCGACGTGGGTGTGGAGCGATTTCGTGCCGCTGATGGAGCTGATGAGCGGGCTGTGCACGCCCATCATGTTGGCGGTCGGCGGGTTTCTCACGCTTACGGGGCGCATGGACATCGGCACCTTGGTCGCGGTCAACGGCTATGTGTGGCTCATCACAAACCCTATGCGCCAGCTCTCCAACATCATCAACATGGTCGCGCAGGCGATCACGAGCGCGGAAAAGCTGTTCTATTATCAGGATTTCGGCTCGAACATCCGCGAAAAGGCGGATGCGGCATCGCCCGCGGAATTCAAGGGGCATGTGGTGTTTGACCGCGTGACCTTCAGCTACGGCGAAAAGGAAGTTCTGAAGGACATCTCCTTCGAGGCAAAGCCCGGGGAGACCGTCGCGGTCGTAGGGGCAACGGGTTCGGGCAAGAGCACCCTGGTTTCGCTCCTCGGAAGGTTTTACGATGTCAAGAGCGGCTCGGTATCGGTGGACGGCATCGACGTGCGGGATCAAAAGCTCGCGCCGCTTCGCAGGCAGATCGGCTACGTCATGCAGGAGACGTTTTTGTTCTCCGATACGCTTACGGACAACATCCGCTTCGGCAGACCCGAAGAGAGCCAGGAAAAGGTCGAAATCGCGGCGGACGTCGCGCAGGCGGCGGAATTTATCGACCACATGCCGCACGGGTACGAGACCATCGTCGGCGAGCGCGGCGTGGGGCTTTCGGGCGGACAGAAGCAGCGCGTCGCCATCGCGCGCGGCGTTCTGATCGAGCCGTCGATCCTGGTGCTGGACGATTCCACCAGCGCGGTCGATATGGAGACGGAATACATCATCCAACAAAAGCTCAAAACGGTTCTGAAAGACCGCACCACCTTTATCATCGCGCACCGCATTTCCTCCGTCAAAAACGCGGAACAAATCCTCGTGCTCAAGGACGGGGAAATCGCCGAGCGCGGTACGCACAAGGAGCTGCTCGAGCAAAAGGGCATCTACTACGGCATGGTGCAGGACCAGTACAAGGACTTTGAGGCATATGCGGCGGGAGGTGTGGCGTAATGGCTATGCGTCTTAGGCAGATCGACGACGAGGCGTTGGAACGGCCGTTTAACAAAGGGCAATTCGTGCGCCTGCTCGGCTATATGAAGCCTTATGTAAAGCACGTGACTGCGGCGTTCGCGCTGATGATTGTCGCGACGTTGTGTTCCCTCGGAAACACCTTCTTTCTCTCCCGTGCGATCAGCGAACTGCAGCAAAAGCGCGGCTCCTATATCGTGCTTCTCATATTCGGCATGGTGGCGATGACCGCATGCAACGCGCTGTGCACGAGAAAGCGCATCCGCCTGATGGATACGGCGGGCAGAAAGGCGCTGGCGACGTTGCGCGAGGATTTGTTCCGCCACATCCAAAGCCTCTCCTTCTCGTTTTTTGATACGCGCAGCGCGGGCAAGATTTTGGTGCGCGTCATCAACGACGTGAACTCTCTCAACAACCTTTTCACAAACGGCATCGTGAACGTATTGGTGGACTGTCTTACGCTGGTGTTCCTTCTGGTCATCATGCTGGCGGTCAACTGGAAGCTGACGCTCATCTCCATGTGCATCCTGCCCATACTCGTGTTTCTGGCGTTTAAGGTGAAGCGCGAAATGCGGAAGAGGTGGCAGATCGTTCGCATGAAGCGCAGCGCGATGAACGGGTATCTGCACGAGAGCCTTTCGGGCATGCGCGTCACGGAGGCGTTCGTGCGCGAGGAGGAAAACGCGGATACGTTCGAAAACGTGGGCGACGACATCCGCAAAAGCTGGATGCGCGCGATCCAAATCAACAGCGCGTTCTGGCCCGCGCTCGACATCACATCGACCGTCGGAACCGTGCTCGTGTACTATTTCGGCATCCGCTTTATGGGCAGCGCGACCAACCCTTTGACCCTTGCGGACCTTCTGCTCATCCTGTGGTACCTCGGAAGGTTTTGGGAGCCGCTCAATACGCTTTCAAACTTCTACAACAACATCCTGTCCGCTGCGGCATCCATGGAGCGCATTTTCGAGATCATGGACACAAAGAGCGACATTCAAAATAAGGATGGTGCAAAGCCCCTCCCGCCCATCGAAGGGCGCGTGGAATTTGACAACGTTACCTTTGCCTACGACGCGGAAAAGGTCATCTTAAAGGATGTTTCCTTTACCGTACAGCCCGGGCAGACCATCGCGCTCGTCGGCCCAACGGGCGCGGGCAAGTCGACGGTCGTAAACCTCGTGAGCCGCTTTTACGACGTGCAGGGCGGTGCGGTTTTGATCGACGGGCACGACGTGAGGGATGTCGACCTGCGCTCGCTGCGCGAACAGATGGGCGTCATGATGCAGGACAGCTTCATCTTCTCCGGCACGATCATGGACAACATCCGCTACGGCAGGCTCGATGCTACGGACGAAGAGGTCATCGAGGCGGCGAAGGCGGTGCAGGCGCACGAATTCATCGCGCGGATGCCAAAGGGCTATCAGACGGAGGTCAACGAGCGCGGCTCGGGCCTGTCCGTCGGCGAAAAGCAGCTGATTTCCTTTGCGCGAGCGCTCCTGAACGACCCGAAGATTCTGATTCTGGACGAG
>CAYFRC010000029.1:3319-10066 GCA_964345325.1 uncultured Oscillospiraceae bacterium | reverse complement strand
AGGGCCGCCGCCGCGCATCAGATGATCCTGGACCTGCCGCAGGGCTATGACACCTATATCGGCGAGGACGGTGCGTCACAGCTATCGCAGGGACAAAAACAACTGCTTTGTATCGCGCGTGTGATGTTGGCTTTGCCGCCGATGCTGATTCTCGACGAAGCGACGTCCTCCGTCGATACGCGCATCGAGCTCATGATCCAAAAGGCGCTGGAAGTGCTGCTTAAGGGCAGGACGAGCTTTGTCATCGCGCACAGGCTCTCCACCATCCGCAGCGCGGACCGCATCATGGTCATTCAGGATGGGCACATCGCGGAGGCGGGCACCCACGACGAGCTGATTCATTTGGAGGGCGGGCACTACAAGGCACTGTGCGACGCGCAGTACCGTTTCCTGTTGGAGGAGGACGCATGAGTTACAGAACCACGCGCAATGCCTGCTATCTCGCGATCTTCACGCAGGCGATCCAGAACAACCTGCCGCCGCTGTTGTTTATCGTGTTTCAGGAAAAATTCGGCATTTCCTTTGAAATGCTGGGGCGGCTGATTTTGCTGAACTTCGCCACGCAGCTCATTGTCGACCTGCTCTCGATTCGCTATGCGGATAAAATCGGCTATCGCACTTGCATGATCGCGGGGCAATCGTTTGTCGCGCTCGGCCTCGTAGGCATGTGCGTTTTGCCGCAGGTATTGCCGAACCCGTATGTCGGGCTCGCCGCATCCGTCATGGTGGCGGCGATCGGCGGCGGGCTCACGGAAGTGTTGGTCAGCCCCATCGTCGAGGCGGTGCCGGGCGACGAAAAGGCAGCGGCGATGAGCATGCTCCACTCCTTTTACTGCTGGGGGCAGGTCGCGACCGTATTGGGTACGACGCTGCTCTTGCAGGCGATAGGGCACGACAACTGGCGGCTGATTCCGCTCGCGTGGATTTTTGTGCCGATTGCAAGCGCCGTGCTCTACACGAAGGCGCCGATGCCGCAGCAGCCGCACGAGGCGGAAACGATGCGCCTCGGCGGGATGCTCAAAAACCATATATTCATCGCCGCGATGGTCGTGATGGTATGCGCGGGCGCAAGCGAACTGACCATGTCGCAGTGGAGCTCCCTCTTTGCGGAAAAGGGGCTGCGCGTCACCAAGGTGATCGGCGACCTCGCGGGACCGTGCCTGTTCGGCGTGCTCATGGGGCTGGGCAGAATGCTGTACGGCATTTGGGGGAGCAGGCTCCCGCTGCGCAAATGCCTCATCGGTTGCGCAGTTTTGTGCATCGTTTGCTATCTGACGGCGGCGCTGTCCGCGTCGCCCGCCGTGGCGCTCGCTGGCTGCGCGCTGTGCGGGCTTTCGGTCAGCCTCATGTGGCCGGGCTCCCTCAGCAGGACGGCGAAGCTCTTTCCCACGGGCGGCACGGCGATGTTCGCGCTGCTCGCGATGATGGGGGATACCGGCTGCTCCTTGGGGCCATGGATGGCGGGCGCGATTTCCGACGCGGTGGAGAAGCTGCCGTTCGCGGCGCACAAGGCGGCGGAACTGGGGCTGACGATGGACCAGATCAGCCTGAAGGCGGGACTGCTTTTCGGCGTGATTTTTCCGGTGATTCTCTTGATCGGAACAATGAAGATGAAGGACGAGGGGGATGCCGCTTGAACTGGGACCTGACGAAATTATATGCTTCCTTTCGGGATGCGCGCTTTTTGGAAGATTGCAAAACGGTTTCGGAAAAGCTGGATGCGCTTCTGGCGGACGCGGGTGCGTTTGACGAAACGAGCGGGCATCTGAAGCGGCTTTTACAGGCGTTTTCGGACGCAACGGAGCTTTTGTCGAAAACGTTTTTGTTTGCGCAGCTCACCGTCGCCGCAAATGCCGACGACGAGGAGGCAAAGGCAGCCTGCGACAGGCTGTTCCCGGAGGAAAACAAGCTCAAGCGCGCCGTGAGCGCGTTTGCGCGAAAACTCGGCGAGATTCGGGATTTGGACGCGCTGATCGGCGAAGATGAATATCTGCTTCAACATCGGGCGTTTCTTATGGAGTGCCGCGAGCGGGCGGTGCACAGCATCGGCCCCGAACTGGAGCCGTGGATCCTCGAAATGCAGCTCACGGGCGGCACGGCGTGGTCGCAACTGCGCGACCAATTGGACGCGACGTTCATGGTGGATGTGAACGGCGAAAAAATGCCGCTTTCGGCGGCGCGAAACCTCGCCTACAGCGCGGACGCGAAGACGCGGGAGGACGCCTATAAGGCGGAGCTCGCGGCATACCCCAAGGTCATGCAGCCGATGGCGGCGTGCCTCAACGGCATCAAGGGGGAGGCACTCACGCTCATCAAATTGCAGCGCTACGATAGCGTACTCGAAAAGACGCTCGCGGAGAGCCGCATGTCGAGGAAGACGCTGGATGCGCTTCTTGCAGCGCTTAAGGACAGCTTTCCGATGTTCCGAAGGTATTTCCGCCTCAAGGCGAAGATGCTGAGCTATGGCGGAGGGCTGAAATTCTGCGACCTGTTCGCGCCGGTCGGCAAAATCGATGCGAAATACTCGCCGGAGGATGCGAAGGCGCTTTTGATTCGGGAGCTCGGCGCGTTCAGCCCGAAGATGGGGCAGATGATCGAGCGCGCGTTTTCCGAGCGCTGGATCGATATGTATCCGAGGGAGGGTAAGTCCGGCGGCGCGTTTTGCGCGGGCGCGTATGCGCTCGGCATCAGCTACATCCTGACGAATTTCGACGGGAGCTATTCCGCCGTTTCGACCTTGGCGCACGAACTGGGGCACGCCTATCACGACTTCTGCCTGAAGGACGAGCCGATCCTGCTCACGCAGTGCCCGATGCAGCTCGCGGAGACTGCGTCCACCTTTAACGAGACGCTGCTTGCCGCGCAGATTCTGAAGGATTGCGACAAAGATATGCGGATTGCGATTTTGGAGGCACAGCTTTCGGACGGCGCGCAGGTGATCGTGGACATCATGTCGCGGTTCCTGTTCGAATACGAGGTATTCGAGACGCGCAAGGATCACGCGCTCACGCCCAAGGAGCTGTGCGCGATCATGGAAAAGGCGCAAAAGGAAACCTACGGCGACGGGCTGGACCCCGAGTGGCTGCACCCCTTCATGTGGGCGTGCAAGTCGCACTACTACTCGACGGGGCTGCACTTTTACAACTTCCCCTATGCGTTCGGCCAGCTTTTCGCGCTGGGCGTGTTCGCGAAGCGCGGGGAGATGGGGGAGGGCTTCCTGCCCATGTACGAGGAACTGCTGCGGGCAAGCGGCAGCGGAAGCGTCGAAGAGGCGGCACTGCGCGTCGGGATCGACATCACGGACAGGGCGTTTTGGGACAAATCCATGGAAGTCTACGCGGAAAAGCTCGCGATGTTGGAGGAATGCCTCTGAGGGATCGACGGGTTCGCGTTTCTGCCGCATCCTTTGGCAGGATACCAACGGGAACGCCCGCCCACCCGCCCTAAGTTAGTTAATGAATTTGGCGGATGGCGTGAGATGCGTTTTCTGTTGCGTCTTTTGGCAGGATAACAACGGAAACGCCCACCCGCCCGCCCTGAATTGGTTGTGAAGTATGGCGGTCAAAAAAGCAGCCCATCCTCCGTTTCTGTGGGGGATGGGCTGCTTTGCTATGCTATATTTCCGCCGTCATACCGTCGTAGGCGGCGAAGACGTTTTGCGGGAGCGAGCGCTGCAGGATGTCCTGCGGGGGATGCAGCGTCCGCGCGAGGTGCGTGAGGAAGACGGGCGCGCCCTCCCGAAGCATTCCGTTGTGGCGCAGCACGTCGGAAAGGTGCAGCGCCATTTCGAGCGTCATGTGTCCGCCAAGGATGCGCAGATCGTGGGGGAAGGCGCTGCCGACGGTCGCTTCCGCGACGAGCGCATCAAACGCCATGCCGTGTAAGAGATTTGTGGCTTTCACGAGCGGCCACGAGGTGTCCGTCAGATACAGGATGCGGCGGTTCCCGTCGTCGATCGCGTAATTGAGCGCGACTTCGTAGCGCCGTTCGGTCGCGTGGTTTGCGGGAATCGGAAAGATGCGCACATCGCCCGCTTCGTACCAGCGCCCGACGCACATGGGGATTGCGGTGATGCCGTCGATATCGACTTCCTGCGCCCAGCTTTCGTGCGCGTACAGGCGGCGCGGGGCAAAGCGCGCGGCATCACCGGGCGTATAATGGTCGCGGTGGCTGTGCGTGATCGCGATATCGACGCCTGAAAGCGACGCGGGCGCGCCGACCACATCTAACAATAGCGAACGGTTGACGAGGGTCGAGGTAAAGCGCCGCTCGCCGCTTTGGTCGGGGAGGTGGTCGGCGGCACCGGTGCCGAGAAAGGTCAGAAGCATTACAGCGCCTCCATCATGCGGTTTGCGTCGGTCGCAATGGCGGAAAGGAGGCTGTCGCGCTCGGCGGCGTCCTTCCCCTTCGCGTTCACGTAGAGCTTGATCTTCGGCTCCGTGCCGCTCGGGCGCACGCACACCCACGCGCCGCCCTCCATTTCATAATAGAGCACGTCGGACGCGGGCAGGCCGTCGTAGCCGTTTTGGTAATCCCGCACCTTGGTGACGGCTTTGCCGCCGAGGACTGCGGGGGGATTGCGGCGGAGGGACGCCATCATCGATTTTTGCTTCTGCAGGCCGTCTACGCCCGTTAAAGATACGGAGGTGACGGATTCGCCGTAGTAGCCGTATGTCGCGTACAGGCTCTGCAGGCGGTCGTAGAGCGTGATGTGCTGCTTTTTGCACAGCGCGGCGAGTTCCGCGATCAGCATGCAGGCGTTCACGCCGTCCTTGTCGCGGACGTCGGTGCCCGAGAGGAAGCCGTTGGACTCCTCAAAACCGAACACGAAGGTGTATTCGCCCGTGTCCTCGAACTGCTGAATCTTCCCCGCGATGTACTTGAAGCCCGTCAGCACGTCGAACAGCTTCGCGCCGAAATCGTCGCAGATCGCCTGCGCCATGTTCGTCGAGACGATGGACTTGACGGTGGCGGCGTTTTTCGGGAGCGTGCCATTTTCCTTTTTCTGCTCCAAGATGTAGTGCAGCAGCAGGCAGCCGATCTGGTTGCCCGTCATGGTGTGTACGTTGCCCTCCCTGTCCTTCACGGCGATGCCGACGCGGTCGCAGTCCGGGTCGGTGCCGAAGACGATGTCCGCGCCGATCTCCTCCTGCAGCTTCAAGCCGAGCGCGAGCGCGGCGGGGTCCTCCGGGTTGGGCACGGCGAGGTTCGGAAAATCGCCGTTGGGCATCTCCTGCTCCTTGACGACGACGACGTTTTCAAAGCCGATCTCCGACAGAATGCGCCGCACGGGGACGTTGCCGGAGCCGAACAACGGGGTGTAGACGATCTTGAGCGTTTTCCCCATTTCGCGCGCGAGTTCGGGATTGACGCAGAGCTTTTTAATGGATGCGATGTACGCATCGTCCACTTCTTGCCCGATCCACACGAGAAGCCCTTTTTCGAGCGCCTCTTTTTCGTCCATGGGCAGCGCGTCCTGATAGGTCAATGTGTCGCGGATGTCGGTAATGACCTTTGCCCTGTCGGGCGGCATCTGCCCGCCGTCCTCCCAGTAGACCTTGTAGCCGTTATACTGCGCGGGGTTGTGCGAGGCGGTGATGACGATGCCCGCAGCGGCGCGGAGATGGCGAATCGTAAACGAAAGCACCGGCACGGGGCGCAAGGAGGTGAAGAGAAACGCCTTTACGCCCTTTGCGCACAGCGTGAGCGCCGCCTGCAGCGCAAATTCCTGCGACATCCGCCTCGAATCGTAGGCGATGGCGACGCCGCGCGCGGCGTAGTCCCCGTTTTTCAAGAGCGCGTTTGCGAGGGCGGCGGTCGCGAGACGCACATTGGGCGCGTTCATGCGGTTGAGCCCCGCGCCCAACACGCCGCGCATGCCCGCCGTGCCGAAGGAGAGCGGCGCGTAAAAGCGATCCTGAATCTCCTTCGGATCGTCCTTGATGGCGATGAGATCCGCGTAAAGTGCGGGATCGTCCTTGCACATTGCAAACCAAGCCCGGTATTCCTGTTCGGGTTGCATGGTATTCAGTCCCTCCGTTTTCTTAAAAGGCAGGGCGACCTTTCGGGCCGCCCTATGGTTCGATTTATTTCCTGCTGTCCAGATGGGCGTTGAGCTTTTCAATCAGCTCGTCCACATCCACGCCGTGCACGGCGCACGCCTGCTCGATGCTCTCAGCGGTCGCATGGGGGCAGCCGAGGCAGTGCATGCCGTAGCTCATGAAGATGGGGGCGATGGTGCGGTCGACGCGCAGTGCTTCGGCGAGGGTCATGGTCTTGGTAATCATTCGATGGTGTCCTCCTAAAATTCAATTTCCATTCCGTCGTAGGAGACGAGGCATGAGCCCTTCATCTCCTCGGAGAGCGCCTGATAGGTATAGCCGCCGTTGTGCGAAAAATGGTTCAGGACGAAAATCGCATCCTTCTTTGCCGCGCCGGATGCGAGGAGCCGTTCGCGCATTTCGAGCGCCTCGCGAACGCCCATGTGGCCGCTGCCGCCGCTGAGCTTTCCGGAGGTGCAGTCCAAAGACACGAGGTCGATGCCGCGCCCCTTGAGATACTCGAAGGACTCTACCGGGAACACGGCGGTGTCGTGCGCGTAGAGGAGCTTTTTTCCGTCCTTCTCGAGGAGATAGAACAGCGCACAGTCCTTTTCCTGCATATGCTTCGCTTTCAGTGCGGTTACGGTGTAGCCTTCGGCGGTTTCAAACGGCGCGAACGGCTCGATCGCGCAAAAGCGGATGCGGC
>CAYFRC010000029.1:0-3309 GCA_964345325.1 uncultured Oscillospiraceae bacterium | reverse complement strand
GCTTTCGTCGTGCCGCTCGAGCTGATCGCGGTACATCCTTTCGACATTGCGACTGCCGTACACGGTGAGCGGCTTTGCATCATCGGGCAGTACCGCGTAGGGCGCGAGCCGCGCCTGAATGTCGTGAAAGGCGAAATGGTCGCAGTGGCTGTGCGTGATGAGAAGCGTTTCCAGCGCGGAAAAATCGAGATCGTCGCGCAGGATGTGCAGGTACGTGTCCGGCGGGAAATCGAGCTTGATTTTGCCGTCCACAAGCGCGCCGCAGCGCGTGCGGATTTCTTTTCCCTTCACCTTGCGCGCGTTTTGGCAGATATCGCACGTGCAAAAGAGTGCGGGAATCGCCTCATAAGCGGCGGTACCCAAAAAACGGATGCGCATAGGGAGCGTATTCCCTCCTTATCGTTCGCCGAGGATTTTTTCGAGCGCGCGCGCCGTGCGGAAGACGATGTCTTCGGGATAGACGCTGTTCACGCCCATTTCCGCGGTGAGCGGGCCTTCGTAGCCGTTGCGGTTCAGCGCGTCGACCAATGAACGCTTGCTGTCCCACCAGCGCGTCGACCACGGCGGGGAAATTCACATCGCCCGACAGGAGATCCACAAAGCCGGCGAGCGTTCCGACTTCGCGCTTGAAATCCTTCACGTGTACGCGGCAGATGCGGCAACCGAGGATATCGATCCACTGCTCGGGCCAGCCGTATTTGAGGACGTTGCCGACATCGAGATAGACCTTGACGCGCGGGGAATCGACAGTATCGATGAGCTCTCTGAACTCGCGCGGGGACATGAGGAAGTTGTTCCACACGTTTTCCACGCCGATGGTGACGCCTAACTCTTCCGCATAGCCCTTGAGGTCGTTCAGGTTATCGATCGTGCGATACCACGCGTCCTCATATTTCACGGGATCGTTCGCGGCGCCCCAGAAGCCGGAGCCGACCGTCGCGGGGACGAAGAGGATCGCATCCACGCCCAGGAGCTTTGCGCACTCCAGCTGGCGGCGCACTTGCTCTTTGGCGATCTTGCGAATGTTTTCGTCGTTAGAGGTGGGCGAATAGCTCCACGTCAGGCCGCTCGCCAGGGACGTGAGCTTGATGCCGATATCCTCCGCCGTGCGCTTGAGCGCAAGAAATTCGCCGTCTGCGGATTCGAGGGACAGTGCGCCCGTTTCGCTGAGCGCCGGCTCGAACCCCTCAAAGCCGGAGTTTTTCGCGAGGCGCATCATCTCGGGCACGGTCATTCCGCTCGGGAAGGACCACTGGTTGATGGACTTATACATAATGCCACTCCTTTCTTATTCGACGACGACGCCTTTCTGCAGGAGGATGTTCGCATACAGGGCGGTTTCGCCTGTTGCAACGATGCAATAGGCCTTCTTGGCCTCCTCATAGAATTGGAATCGCTCGATGTTGCGGATTTTGACATCCTTCTGATGCTTGCCGATGACTTCGACATAGTCCTTCCAGATGGGAGGCTCGGCATCGCCGCTTCCGGGGACGACCTCCATCAGCCCCACGGGCGCCTCGACATAGGTATCAAGCGGGTACAGGCGCAGGATCGCGTCCAAAATCTCCGTCACGCCGTGGCCGTCGAGGCGGACGAGGCGCTTGGCGTATGCTGCGGCGGGGAAATTGCCGTCGCCGATGCAGAGCACGTCGCCGTGTCCCATTTCCATCAGGATTTTGAGCAGCTCGGGGGAGAGGATCGAAGAAACACCCTTCAGCATAAACAACACTCCTTTGCGCACCTTTGTTTACGGAAAGTATACCATACAGAGGGCATCTTGTCAAAGAGTATTTCGGAAAGGTTCTTCTCTTATTTATCGTGAGAAGTCACTCAAAGAGCGGGATGCAGTCTATTTTGAGTCTACCGACCATGAGCATAATCGTACAGCGGAAGCCTTCGTAAGTGAGAAAGCCGGTCACAGATGTTACAATATTTGTCGGTCGTACAGTTGGCTTTCACCGCACAGCTTCGGCAGAGGCGCGGCAATACGTCAGTTGACGATCCGCTTTTTTCTTGTGCGCCAATTGCCGCGTCTATTGTCCGCGCGGAATTTGCTGCCGTCAATTGCGACCATTTCCTTGCCAACTAATCCCAATGCATCACAGATCAGGCTGAATCGTCCGTTTGTTTGCCAAGCGAATCTGCGCTTACAAACTGCCCAGCGTTTGCAATAAGCGAGTGTTTTCTGTCTAAATTCTGCGTGTTCAGCGCGGGATAAGACCACGGTTTGATCTGCCATAATTGCCATACTCATTATAGCAGAGAACACGTTGTTTCTGCAACCGTGGCTAAACAAAGAAATACCCCGCCGCGCAAGGCGACGAACCTGTCCCAAATTCCACGGAGTTTGGGACAGGCTCGCGCGTCAGATATACAGGAGGTTTTGATACTTCGTGGGGAGGTTTTCGGCGTATAAATGCCCGTCGCCCGAGAGCGTGAGGACGCAGGGCACGACCTTTCCATATGTCTCGCGGAAATCGATTATGGTCAGGCCCGTATGCCCCATGTCAAAGGAGGTGCAAAATAGGGGATAGGGGATGTCGAGCACGCAGCTTAAAAATGCCAGCCCGAAGCCCTGGTGCGCGAACAGCGCGATCCTGTCGTCGTTCGGGCGGACGGCGCGGTAGCAATTGTTTTCGAGGTCGTGCTCGTAGCCGAGTTCGGCGAAAAAGGCGTCCGCGTGGCGCTGGATGCGCAGTATGCCATCCCGCAGCGTCGTTCCTTCAAACGCGGGATGGGTATACCACGCGCGCCCGAGCGCGCGCACGTCCTGCCGCAGAAAGAGGTTCCGATATACGGGGTGCGAAAACGCCCATGTATAGCCGCCGTCGTCCGTCGGCATCGCGAGCTGGCGCCATGCGTGGGATTCGTTGCACCAGTCGAGGATCTCCATATTCTTCTTCAATATCTCGCAGCAGGGCGCGGCGGTCATGCGCGCGCGATTCGAAGAGGAAGCAAAAATCCTGTCTGCGCCGTGCAGCGCGATGCGCCTCCCGACGGCCTCTGCCTGCCGCTTTCCGAGCGCCGTCAGCGAATCGGGATCGTAGATGGGGTCACCGTGGCGTATAAAATAAAAAAGCATGGTCCTTCACCCTCCTGCATCTGTATATACAATAGCATACCGCGCCTTTTTGCGCAAGTGAAAAATCTCCCTTACGGGCGACTTCTGTGAGCAGCGTCTGTAGGCCGAGTTCTGTCTTGGACGATCATCTGTCTAGGCATGCCGTCGCCGGCATGCTCAAGCGATTACCCGAGGGCGTGACGGGCAGCCACATATGCCCTCCTATCAATCTTGCACCGGGTGGGGTT
>CAYFRC010000028.1:0-13100 GCA_964345325.1 uncultured Oscillospiraceae bacterium | reverse complement strand
ATGCCCGTCGTCCCGGAAGATCCCTGTATGCGCACGATGTCCTTGAGGGGCGCCGCAAAGAGCCCGTAGGGGAATTCGTCCCTGAGGTCGGGCTTATCGGTAAACGGCAGGTATTTGAGATCGTCTATCCCCCTGATGTCCTCAGGCGCAACGCCCGCCTGCCGCATCCTCTCGCGGTACATGGGCACATGGTCGTACACGCGCTTTACGACATCGCGCAGCCGCTCCCCCTGTAAAAGGCGAAGCGCCTCCCTGTCCATACATTCCGCCGCGGGGTTCCAAATCCTGTATTCACGCCGCTTCATATATTCGCACCTCCGTCACGCGCCGCGCCCGGCTTGAAAAGCCTTGAGGTTCACCGCGAGGATTTTCGCGGGAACGCTCGCTTCGAGCGCCTTGAGCCAGGCCTCCTCCGGCGCATCCATCAAATTGGAGAGTGCGCCAAGGAGCACGGTATTGACCGCGCGGGATTCGCCCGCGGCTTCCGCGAGCGACAGCGCGTCGAACGCGACGAGGCGGGGGCATTTCGCGCGCAGGGTATCCAAAGCGTCCGCAGGATAGGCGGCGTCGCCCGTAATCACGGGCATGGGGTTGATCTCCTGCGTGTTGGCGAGCATTGTGCCGTCCTTCTTGAGGTATTTGAGCGCGCGCAGCGCCTCCAATTTCTCGAACGCCAGCACGAAATCTGCCGTGCCCTCGTCGACCATGGGGGAGGCGACCTCATCGCCCGTGCGCACATAGGTGATGACGCTGCCGCCGCGCTGCGACATGCCGTGCACCTCGGAAACCTTTACGTCCTTGCCCGTTCCGATGGCGAGGGAGCCTAATACGCGGCTCGCCAGGAGCGTTCCCTGCCCGCCGACGCCGACGATGACGATGTTCATTTCTTTCATGCTTCTGCACCTGCCCTTTCCACAATCGCGCCGAATTTGCACACCTGTTTGCACAGCCCGCAGCCGACGCACATCTCGCGATCGATGGATACGCGCTTCCCGTCCCGAACGATCGCGGGGCAGGCGAGCTTCATGCACGCAAAGCAGTGCCTGCACTTTTCGCCGTCGATATGAAGCGGCTCCTTGCGGCTCTTCTTGTCCAGCAGCGCGCACGGGCGGCGGCAGATGATGACGGAAACCGCATCGCGCGCCGTCTCCTCTTTGAGCGCCTTTTCGATGCCCTCAAGGTCGAACGCATCGACCGTCACGATGTGCTCCACGCCGCAGGCGCGGCACAGATCTTCCAGCGAAACGCTGGGTGCGGCATTTCCGTAGATGTCCTTTCCGGAGGCGGGGTTCGGCTGGTGCCCCGTCATGCCGGTGATGGAGTTGTCCAAAATGAGGAGCGTGATGGGCGTCCTGTTGTAGCAGGCGTTGATGAGGGACGTAATGCCCGAATGCAAAAACGTCGAATCCCCGATCACGCCCACGGTATTTTTCGCATAGTCCGCATTGGCGAGCGCAAAGCCCTGCGCCATGCCGACGGATGCGCCCATGCAGAGCACGGTATCCACGGCGGAGAGCGGCTTCAGCGCGCCCAGGGTATAGCACCCGATATCGCCGTTGACGCGCATCTTCAGCTTGTTCAGCACGCTGTACGGCCCCCTGTGCGGGCAGCCCGCGCAGAGGACGGGCGGGCGCGCGGGAACCGCGCCGGCATCGATTTCCCCGGGAACTTCCCTGCCGAAGATCGAGGCGACCTTGCGCGCGGACAGTTCGCCCTGAAGCCCGGTGAGGTTTTTGCCCTCGCAGGCGATGCCCGATGCGCGGAGTTGGTTTTCAAAGAACGGCTCCAATTCCTCGACGACGTAGAGCTTTTCCACTTTTTGCGCAAACGCGCGGATTTTTTCGATCGGCAGGGGATAGACCATGCCGAGCTTGAACACGGAAACCTCGTGGAGTGCCTCGCGCACATACTGGTACGATGCGCCCGACGTCACGATGCCGATCTTCGTCTCGCGCATCTCCTCGCGGTTGAGGTCGGTCTCCTCCGCAAACGCCTTCGCCGCGATCTCCCGCTTTTCGACCGCCACGTGCCTGCCCTTTGCCATGCCCGGCATCATGACGTATTTCATCATGTCCTTTTCGTAGGGCAGTACGCCGATATCCTCGCGCTCCCCCTCGTTCACGAGCGAACGGGCGTGGGAAATGCGCGTCGTCGTGCGCACCATGACGGGCGTATCGAACTTCTCGCTCAGCGAGAACGCCATTTTCGTAAAGAGCCTGCACTCCTCGCTGTCCGCCGGCTCCAGCATCGGGATGTGCGCGCTTCTTGCGTAGAACCGGGAATCCTGCTCGTTCTGCGAAGAATGCATCGCGGGGTCGTCCGCGCACACGACCACAACGCCCGCGCGCACGCCCGTATAGGCTAATGTAAACAGCGGGTCGGCGCATACGTTTACGCCCACGTGTTTCATGCAGGACATCGCCCTGACGCCCGCCGTGCCGGCACCCGCCGCCACCTCGAGCGCGACCTTTTCGTTTACCGCCCACTGCGTCGCAACATCCGTATATTTCGCCATGCTTTCCGTAATTTCGGTGGAAGGCGTGCCCGGGTAGGAAGACACGACGCGAACGCCGCCCTCCCACGCGCCCCGCGCGATCGCCTCGTTGCCCAGCATGAGCCGTTTTTCCATATTCACCATAGCGCAGCCCCCCTTGAAAAATACTTTCCCTATAATTATCGTATTATACAGCATGCCGCATTAAGTTTCAAAGCACAGAATGTTAGTTGTTCTATGCGGCTTGCAAACGGCACCCGTACTATGCTACAATACATAGTATGGGGAGGGTTACGTTCCTATGAATCAGAGCGAAATATCGGCCATTTTGGAGGCCATCCTGTTTGTGGCGGGCGATCCCGTGCCGATAGACGAAGTCGCGCACGCGCTGAATCTCACGGAAAGCGAAATGGAGGAATGCGTGGCAAAACTCGCAGATCATTTGGATTTGGAAAACCGCGGGATACGGCTCAACCGATTCGGAAAGAGTTTGCAGCTTTCGATCCGCCCCGAATACGCCACCTACGTCGAGCAGCTCCTGCAGCCCATCCGGCAGCAGTCGCTGTCCGCCGCCGTTATGGAGACGCTTTCCATCGTCGCGTACCGCCAGCCGGTCACGAAGACGGACATCGAGCAGATTCGCGGCGTCAAGTGCGACTATTCGATACAGCTCCTCCAAAAGCGCGGGCTCATCCAAGAGGCGGGTCGGCGGGAGACGCTGGGGCGCCCCATCCTCTACGCCACCACCGAGGATTTCCTGCGGTACTTCGGCATAGAAAGCCTTGAAATGCTCCCAAAACGCGACGATTTCCCCTTGCAGGCATAACATTTGCCTGCTATTATCAAGAAACCACGCTTCCCTACTATACTATGGAGGAATACATGCTGATAGACCTGCACCTGCACTCGACCGCCTCGGACGGCCTGCTCTCCCCAAGCGCGCTCATGGAACAATGCCACGCGAAGGGGCTTTCCTGCGTCGCGCTGACGGATCACGACACGCTCGCGGGCGTACACGAGGCGATGGAAGCGGCGTCCCACTTCGGCATACACATGATCCCGGGCGTAGAGCTTTCGACCGACGGTCCGCAGGAACTGCACATACTGGGCTACGGCATAAAAAAAATCGATTCTATGGAGCGCGTGCTCTCCCGCATGCGGGAGGCGCGCCGCCAAAGGCTGTATACGATCTGCGCGAACCTGCGCACGGCGGGCATCGCGCTTGAACCTGAGAAGATCGAGGCGGACGCGGGCAACGCCGTTGGCCGCCCGCACGTCGCGCGCGCTCTTCTCGAGGCGGGCTATGTTTCGAGCGTGAAGGAGGCGTTTTCGCGCTTTCTCGTGCCCGGCAAATGCGGATACGCGCCGCGCGAAAAATTGGACAGCGCCGAGGCGATTCGCATCATCCACGCATCGGGCGGCATCGCGGTGCTCGCGCACCCGGCGATTTCCATCCGCAACAGCTTTACCCTGCCCGATCGCGTGAAGGCACTGCGCCTCGCGCGGCTGGACGGACTGGAGGCGCACCACCTGCGACACACCCCCGCGCAGCGGCGAAGTCTGGACCGGCTCGCGCGCTCCATGGGGCTGTATGTGACGGGCGGCAGCGACTACCACGGCGGCGACGAAAGCCTGCTCGCTGCGGGCATGGAGAATTGGACGGAAAAAGAAAAGGACTATCAACGGCTGATCCGCGCGATCGGCGCAAAACTTCCGGAGGAACACGCATGAGCTCAATAAGGCAACAACGAACAAGGCGCAATAAAAAGGCGCTTGCACAACAGAAAATGCGGGAAACGCTATCCCTTTTGCTCGCGGCAGGCGCGGTGCTTCTCGTGATATGGATCATCCTGCGCACAACGACGGGCATCGGCAGCACGCCCCCGAGTGACACCTTCTGCGACGGCGTATACGTAAACGGCCTCTCCATGGGGGGATATACCTATGAAGAAGGCTATGCCGCCGTCGAGCAGCACGTAAACGAAAGGCTCAATACCGAAATCAACCTCTCCTTCGAGGGCAAGACGTGGACGCTCACCCCGGCGATGCTGGGTGCGAGCATGTCCTTTCAGACGCAGGTCTCCTACGCATGGAACTTCGGCCACGTCGGCACGAATGCCGAGCGCAGGGCGCAGCTCGAGGAGCTGAAAGACGAAAACATCGAGTTCAACAGCACGCTCGTATACGACGAGGAGCAGCTCGACAAATTCATCGAAAACATCAAGTCGGCGATCGACATCGCGCCCGTGGAGGCGACGGTCGTGGTCGGCGCGGACGAAATGCTCTCCGTCACCGAATCGAAAAACGGCAGGCGCATCGACGGCGACGCGCTCAAGGCGCAGATTCAGGAGCTGATCGTCGAGGGCGGCGCGTCCGACATCGCGCTTTCCGCGCAGCTGTGGGAGCCCGAAAACAAAACCGAAACGGCGGTCGCGGGCACATCCCTCATCGCAACGGTGAAGACGAGCCTCTCCAACTCCTCCTCAAAGCGCATCAAGAACGTCAAGCGCGCGCTCAAGCCCTTTGACGGGTTCGAGTTAAAGCCCGGCGCGCAGCTCGATTTCAACGCCATCGTCGGCAAGCGCACGCTCGAAAACGGCTTTTACGAGGCGGTCGAATTCGCCGGTACCGAAGTCGTCGAGGGCATCGGCGGCGGCACGTGTCAGGCATCGACGACGCTGTATCAGGCCTGCCTCAAGGCGGGGCTCACCGTCATCGACCGATCGTCCCACACCTTGCGCGTGGGCTATACGCAGCCCTCTCTGGACGCTGCGGTCTCCGATCGCGGGAAGAACCTGATCGTGCAAAACGATCTGGGGCACTCCGTGTACTTTTATACAACCGTCGATACCAAGCGCGCCGAGGCCAAGATCTACGGCATGCCGAGCCAGTATATCATCGAACTGGAATTTGAAATCACGCAAGACAACAGCGTCGCCAAGGGGCATAAGACAAAGCCCGACACGAGCGGCAAATACGTCTACTACACGACCGATACGCCCGTCCTCTACGAGGAGGGCAAAGTCGGCTGCCGCAGCCGCGGCTACCGCGTCTACTTCAACGCGCAGACGGGCGAAGAGGTGGACAGGCAGCTCTTGTCCACGGACTATTACTACCCGACGCAGCCCACGTACTGGGTCGGCGTGCATACGCCCGATGCATGGTGAGTATCTCGCCGCTTTTGAAGGCTTCCAGCCGCTGACGGATGCCGAAAGCGGCGATAAGGCGGCGATTTTGCGCCTGCTTTCCGCATTCGGAGACAGCGTTCTTTCGCGGGAGAACGGCATCGCGCACGTAACGGCATCCGCGTGGATTACGGACGAAGCGGGCGAACGCGCCGTTATGGCGTATCACAACATCTACCGCTCGTGGGCGTGGATCGGCGGGCACGCGGACGGCGAGGCTGACCTTGCGCGCGTGGCGCTGCGCGAAGCCGGGGAGGAAACGGGGCTTACGTGCAGGCTTTTTTCGGAGCGCCCCATTTCCATAGAGCTCTTGCCCGTCGCCGCGCACGTGCGAAGGGGGCAATATGTCGCGGCGCATCTGCATATCAACGCAACCTATCATTTAATCGCGGATTCGCACGATGTACCGCGCGCCGCGCCCGCGGAAAACAGCGCGGTACGGTGGATTCCCGCTGAGGACGCGCTGCGCCTTTCCAAGGAAGAGCACATGCTGCCCGTCTACGAAAAGCTCCTGTCCCGCACGAAGATACAAAAGGGGGAAAACCCGTGATCATCGAGAAAATCGAATTGTTCAAGGTGCCGCCGAGGTGGCTCTTCCTGAAGATGACGACGAAATCCGGCATCGTCGGCTGGGGCGAACCCATCGTCGAGGGCAGGGCGGACACCGTCGCCGCGTGTGTAAAGGAAATCGGCGCCCCGCTCATCGGAAAGCGCGCGGGCGATATCGAGGACGCATTTCAGATGCTCTACCGCACGGGCTTTTATCGCGGCGGCCCCATCCTCTCAAGCGCCATCTCCGGGCTGGAGCAGGCGATGTGGGACATTAAGGGCAAATTCCACGGCGTTCCCGTATACGACCTTCTGGGCGGCAAGGTGCGCGACCGCATCCGCGTATACCGCTGGATCGGCGGCGACAGGCCGAGCGACGTTGCAAACGCCGCAGAGGAAGCCGTTTCGCAGGGCTATTCCGCCGTCAAGATGAACGGCACGGACGAGATGCGCTGGATCGATTCCTACGAAAAGTTGGATGAGACGGTCGGGCGCGTCGCGGCGATTCGCGAGCGCGTGGGGCGCAAGCTCGATATCGCGATAGACTTTCACGGGCGCGTCCACAAGACCATGGCGAAAATGCTCATGAAGAAGTTGGAGACGTACGACCTCCTCTTCGTCGAAGAGCCCGTGCTCTGCGAAAACGAGGAGCTCTTTTTGGAGCTCGCGCGCGCATCGAACATCCCGATCGCAACCGGCGAAAGAAATTACACGCGCTGGGGCTTTAAGTCCATGCTGCAAAAAGGCGGGGTCGACATCATCCAGCCCGATGTGAGCCACGCGGGCGGCATTTTGGAAACGCGCAAGATCGCCGCGATGGCGGAGGCGTTCGATGTCGCCGTCGCGCCGCACTGCCCGTTGGGCCCCATCGCGCTGGCATCGTGCCTGCAGGTGGATTTCTGCACGCCCAACGCTTTTTTGCAGGAGCAGAGCGCGGGCATCCACTACAACGAGGGCTACGACCTTTTGAATTACCTGAAAAACCCGAACGTATTCCTCTATAAGGACGGCTGCGCGGAACTTCCGACAAAGCCGGGTCTCGGTATCGAGATCGACGAGGAGTACGTGAAGAAAATGGCAACCCTGGGGCACGATTGGCACAACCCCATCTGGAGAGACGCAGACGGCTGTATCGCGGAATGGTAACGGAAGGGATGATACGCTTTGGAAAGGACCTTTGATTGCACCATCATCGGCGCGGGGATCACAGGCTGCGCGATCGCGCGGCGGCTCTGCCTGTCGCGCCTTTCGGTCGCGCTTTTGGACGCGTGCGAGGATGTCGCAATGGGCGCATCCCGCGCGAACAGCGCCATCGTACACGCAGGGTACGACTGTGCGCCGGGCTCCCTGCAGGCGCGCCTGAACGTAGAAGGCAATGCGATGTTCACCGCGTGGTGCGAGGAACTGGGCGTGCCGCTGCAGCGCATCGGCTCCATCGTCGCCGCGTTTGGCGAGGCGGACGATGCGACCGTCCGTTCGCTGTACGAAAGGGGCATTGTAAACGGCGTTCCGGATTTGCGGATCATAAGCGGCGACGAAGCGCGCGAAATCGAGCCGCAGTTGAGCGGGGACGTCACCTCCGCCCTTTGGGCGCCGACGGCGGGCATCACCTGCCCGTATCAGCTCACCATCGCCTGCTTCGAAAACGCCGTGGCGAACGGGCTTGCGTGGTTTCCCGAAACGCCCGTTACCTCGATCGAAGACGAGGGCGAGTATCTTCTGGTTCGCTCCGGCGAAAGGACGATCCGCGCGAAATACGTCGTCAACGCGGCGGGCGTGTTCGCGGATGACGTGGCGCGCATGGTGAATGATGCGTCGTTTGCCATCAAGCCGCGCAAGGGCGAATACATGCTGCTCGACCGCAGCGCCCCCAAGATACACACCGTCATCTTCCAGACGCCCTCCAAGCTCGGCAAGGGCATCCTCGTCTCCCCCACCGTCGACGGCAACAGCTTTGCAGGCCCCACCGCCGTCGATATGGAGGACAAATGCGATACCTCCGTCACGCAGGAAGGCATCGACCTGCTGACGCGCATGGCGAAAAAGAGCGTGCCCGGCTTCAACGCGCGCGGGGTCATCACCTCGTTCGCGGGCGTGCGGGCACAGCCCTCCACGGGCGATTTCATCATTCGGCGCAGCGACGTGCAGCCCAAAATGCTCCATGCTGCGGGCATCTGTTCGCCCGGACTTACGAGCGCTCCCGCAATCGCGGAGGACATCGCACTTCTGCTTTCCGAAAACGGCATGGATATCGCCGTCCGCGAAGATGCCGTCATGGTGCGAAGCGCCATCCCCGAATTCCGCCACATGACGGAGGAACGGCGCGAGCGGGCGATCGCGGAAAACCCGCTCTACGGCCGCGTAATCTGCCGCTGTGAAACGATTACCGAGGCGGAGATCGTCGAGGCGATTCGGCGCGGCGCGCGGAGCATCGACGGCGTAAAGCGGCGCACGCGCGCGGGCATGGGCAGGTGCCAGGGCGGCTTCTGCTCGCCGCGCGTAATGGAGATTTTGGTGCGCGAAACGGGCATCCCCGTAGAGCGCCTCACCAAGTTCGGCGGCGGCTCGTGGCTGGTATTGGATCCGACGGAAGAAAAGGAGGCGCAGTAGTATGGCGGCGGAACGCGACATCGTCATCATCGGCGGCGGCCCTGCGGGGCTTGCGGCAGCGCTTGCGGCGCGGGAGAGCGCGCCCGATGCCTCCATACTGATTTTGGAGCGCGATACGGAAACCGGCGGAATCCTGCGCCAGTGCATTCATAACGGCTTCGGGCTGCATTACTTCGGCGAGGAGCTGACGGGGCCGGAATACGCCGCGCGCTTCATCGAAAAGTTAGATGCCGCGCGCATCGAAGTGTGGACGGATACCATGGTGTTGACGCTTTCGGACGACCGCGTCATCTCCTGCGTGAGCGTCGCACACGGGCTCTCTTCCATCCGCGCCAAGGCCGTCGTTCTCGCGATGGGCTGCAGGGAGCGCACGCGCGGCGCGCTGAACATCCCCGGCACGCGCCCTGCGGGCGTATACACGGCGGGATGCGCGCAGCGGCTCGTGAACATGGAAGGGCTTATGCCCGGAACGCGCGCGGTCATTTTGGGCTCCGGCGACATCGGGCTGATCATGGCGCGCCGCCTCGCATGGGAGAGCGCAAAGGTCGAACTCGTGGCCGAAATCATGCCCTATTCGAGCGGGCTCAACCGCAATATCGTCCAGTGCCTCGTGGATAACGACATTCCCCTGAAGTTCAACCACACGGTGACGAAGATCCATGGGCGCGAGCGCGTCGAAGCCGTTACCGTAGCGGAAGTAGACCCCGCGACGCGGCTTCCCGTCGCGGGTACGGAAGAAATCATCCCCTGCGACACGCTGCTTTTGTCCGTCGGCCTCATCCCCGAAAACGAACTCTCGCGCGAGGCGGGCATCGCGATGCACCCCGTGACCGGCGGCGCCGTCGTGGACGAAAACCGCGAAACGAACGTTCCCGGCGTTTTCGCCTGCGGAAACGTGCTGCACGTGCACGACCTCGTGGACAACGTTTCGGAAGAAGCAGCCCTCGCGGGAAAATCCGCCGCGCGCTTTGCACGGCGCGGCGAGGAGGAGCGTTCGTACCGCGAGGTGAAGACGGGACGCGGCGTGCGCTACGTCGTGCCGCAGCGCGTATCCTGCGCGGCATCCGGAAAAATCGACCTCTATTTCCGCGTGGACGCGGCGTATAAGGGCGCGACGCTTTCCGTACAGAGCGGCGGGGAAGAAATCTTCCGCCGCAAAAAGCAGATCATGACGCCCGGCGAAATGGAAAAAGTGACCGTAGACGCGGATCGGATCGCGGAAGATCTGGTCGTCGCGCTCGAAGGGGGGAAATGAGCATGCCCGCACAGGAAATGACCTGCATCGTCTGCCCCATGGGCTGCCGAATGACCGTGACGGAAAAGGACGGCGCGATCGTCGTCTCGGGGCACACCTGCAAGCGCGGCGAAAAGTACGGCATCCAGGAATACACAAAGCCCATGCGCACCGTGACGACGAGCATACGCCTCAAGGGCGGCAAGCGCCCCGTCGTCTCCTGCAAGACGCGGGACCAAATCGCCAAGAGCGATATCCCCGCCGTTCTTCGCTGCTGCAAAGAAAAAATCGCATCATCCCCCGTCAAAATCGGCGACGTCCTGATAGAAAACGTCGCGGGCACGGGCATCGACATCGTCGCGACGAGTGATGCGTAAAGTACATTTCGCGAAAAGGTACATTTAAGGTTGTTTTTTCCCCACAGGTAGGGTATAATTATCGTAAACAACTCCCGGAGGAACACTTCATGCCAATGTACGATTTTAAGTGCCGCGACTGCGGAAAACATTTCGAGGAGCTCGTCTCCGTAAGCGGTCGCGATCAGGTTCGCTGCCCCGACTGCGGCGGCGAAGTCAGCCGCGTATACGAGGGCACCTGCGCCTTTGGCGCAAAAAAGGGCGGAAGCTCCTGCGCCGGCAACTGCGAACGCTGTGCCGGCTGCCATCAATCGTGAGAGGGGCTTTAGTATGGGCGATACATTAGTCATTCGCGGCGGCAGGCGCCTGCAGGGCGAAGTCGCGGTAAGCGGCGGAAAAAACGCCGCGCTCGCGATCTGCGCGGCGACCGTGCTGTGCGGAGGGGTCTGCTCGATCGAAAACCTGCCCGATATCGATGATTTGCACGTTGTGATCGGAATGCTCCGCTCCGTCAATGCAAAGGTCGATTTCGGGGGCGGCGTGATGCGCGTGGACGCGTCCTGC
This sequence comes from uncultured Oscillospiraceae bacterium, assembly GCA_964345325.1. GTDB lineage: Bacteria > Bacillota > Clostridia > Christensenellales > Aristaeellaceae > CAYFRC01. The sequence goes on along the minus strand of CAYFRC010000028.1, from coordinate 2,108 downwards.
ATCAACAGAACGGATCCCTCGCCGGAACTCGCATGCCGCATGCGCGCATCGTACTATTTCGCGCCGGTTTTGCTCGGGCTTCTCGGTCATGCGGAGGTGGCGCTCCCCGGCGGCTGCGACATCGGCACCCGTCCCATCGACCAGACGCTCAAGGGCATGCGCGCCTTGGGCGCGGACGTGCGCAGCGAGCGCGGAGTGCTCACCGCGAAGGCGGGCAACCTGCGCGGCGCGGACGTCTATCTCGATATGCCGAGCGTGGGCGCTACGGTCAATACCGTTCTGACCGCCGTATGCGCGGAGGGCACGACGACGATCAACAACTGCGCGAAGGAGCCGCACATCGTCGACCTCGCGAACTTTTTGAACAGCATGGGCGCGCGCGTCAGGGGCGCGGGCACATCGATCATCCGCGTCACGGGAAAAAGGCCGCTGCACGGCTCTTCCTACGCGGTCATTCCCGACCAGATCGAAACCGGAACCCTCATGATCGCGGCAGCAGCCACGAAGGGCGATGTGACCGTAACCGGCGCGATCCCCACCCATATGGAGGCGCTTTCCGCAAAGCTTTTGGAAATGGGCGTATCCGTCGAGGAAGACGACGATCGCATTCGCGTCCGCTCCGACGGCGACCTGCGCGGCGTGGACGTGAAGACCATGGCCTACCCAGGCTTCCCGACCGACCTGCAGCAGCCCCTTGCGGCGCTTCTCTCCGTATCCAAGGGCGTTTCCCGCGTCACGGAGACCATCTTTGAACAGAGGTTCCGCTACGCGGAGGAATTGCAGCGCATGGGCGCGGACATCAGCCTGTACGGGCGCACGGCCCACATCAGGGGCGTGGAAACCCTGGTCGGCGCGCCCGTCACCGCGACGGACCTTCGCGCGGGCGCTGCGCTCATCATCGCGGGCCTGATGGCGGAGGGCACGACGGAGATTTCGGGTCTCAACTTTATCCTGCGCGGCTACGAAGATATCGACCTCAAGCTCCGCTCGCTGGGCGGAGACGTAAGAAGGGTGTAATATACGCAAATCGCATTCGAGGGGGAGGGTTTCATCATGATCCGCGTAACCGTATGGAATGAATTCCGCCACGAAAAGACCGAAGAGGCCATCAGGGCAATCTATCCCGAGGGGATCCACGGCGCCATCGCCGATTTCCTGCGCAGGGAAGAGGACATCCAGGTGCGCACCGCAACGCTGGACGAGCCGGAGCACGGCCTCACGCAGGAGGTATTGGACGATACCGACGTTCTGATCTGGTGGGGGCATATGTTCCACAACATGGTTTCGGACGAAGTCGTCGAGCGCGTGTGCAAACGCGTGCTGGACGGCATGGGCTTTCTCCCGATCCATTCGGGGCACGCCTCCAAGCCGTTCTCCCGCCTCATGGGCACGGACACGGGCAACCTCCGCTGGCACGAGGACAACGACCCCGTGCGCATCTGGACGATCGATTACGCGCACCCCATTGCGGCAGGGATCGGCGATTATTTCGAACTGCCCGCCGAGGAAACCTACGGCGAGCACTTCGGCATTCCGCAGCCCGATTCCCTCGTGTTTGTGAGCTGGTATCCCTCGGGCGAGGTATTCCGCAGCGGCTGTTGCTGGCATCGCGGGCAGGGCAGAATCTTCTATTTCCAGCCCGGTCACGAGGCCTATCCCACCTACTACAACGAGAATGTGCAGCGCGTCATCAAAAACGCGGTTCGCTGGGCATACAATCCCTACGCACGCAAGATTACGACCGGCTGGACGCAGTCTCTCGAAAAATAACGGAGGACATCTCTATGGCAGATAAAAAGAGCACAAAGCCCCTGCCCAAGCAGGTGCAGGGCGAAGAGCGCATTCGCGCGCTGGAAGTCGCGCTGACGAAGATCGAAAAGGATTTCGGCAAGGGCTCCGTGATGAAGCTGGGCGATGCCGGGAGCAAACTGAACGTGGACGTGATTTCGACGGGCTGTCTCAACATCGATTTCGCGCTGGGCGTGGGCGGCCTGCCGCGCGGCAGGATCGTGGAGATTTACGGGCCCGAATCTTCCGGTAAAACCACGCTCGCGCTGCAGATCCTTGCGGAGGCACAGGCTCTCGGCGGCATCGTCGCGTTCATAGAT
>CAYFRC010000027.1:5953-13244 GCA_964345325.1 uncultured Oscillospiraceae bacterium | reverse complement strand
TTGGTGGACTGCGGGTCGTGCAGCCATGTGCCGGGCTGCACGGGCACCTCCGATTCCTGCGCGAGGCCGGCGTATACGGTCTCGACGACGGTCGTTCGGTCGATCGCGTACATGATCGCCTTTCGGACGGCGGCGGAGGACATGATCTGCCTGTCCATATTCGGCAGCAGGCATTCATAGGTCTGCGTGAAAAAATCCACCGTCACGCGGTCGCTCAGGTTCTTGGACAAAGACGCCGTCGCGCTCTCGGTTGCGAGCGTGTCGATCTCCCCCGTCTCCAGCGCCTGCATCGCCGCCTTCGTTGAGGGGTAGAAGATCGCGACGATGCTCTCCACGTCGCCGGACGCCCTGCGCCACCAGAGCGGGTTGCTCTCCAGCCGCAGCGCGTTGTTGCGGCTGAAATCGATAAACCAGTACGCGCCCGTGCCCATGGGCGTCTCCGCCGCGATCGTCGAAGCGGAAACGACGGGAAACGTCATGCAATAGAGCGTGAAATACCCCATTTCGCTCGCCGACTTGACCTCGAGCGTCAGGTCGTCCACCGCGCGCATCGCGGAAATATGGCTCACAAGGCTATACCACTTACCCGTCGGGTGGTTTAATATCTCCTGATAGCTCGCGACCACGTCGTTCGCCGTGAACGCCGCGCCGTCGTGAAAGACGATGCCGCTTCGAAGCGTAAACGTCCACACATCGCCGTCAAACGTCCAGCGGTCCGCAAGCTGCGGCTGGGGGCGCATATTTTCGTTCAGTTCGACAAGCGATTCGTACACGAGGCTGTCGATGTTGATAAAATCGCGGCAGTCGGTGGAAAGCGGGTTGATGTCGGCATCCGTCGATACGACGACGCCCATGGTGATGTCGCCCGCCGCCAGATTCACGCCCGGGGATGCCGCGCCCGGCACAACCTCCCCAATGCCGTTCTCCTCGAACCCGTCGGTCTCTTCGGGCGCCGCGCCCATGTCGATCGGCGGCGCGGGCATCGCCTCGCCGTTGTAATAGTCGGTCGATTCCTCGGAAAAGAAATCCGCCGTGCCGTCCGCGTTCGGGTCCGGCTCCGCCCTGTACGGGTTGTACGCCGCAGGCACGACCGCCTCCACGGGTTCTTCAATCGTAATGGGGCCGAGCCCGCCCGTTTCCTCGGGGCCGCAGCCGTATAAAAGCAGCGTCAAAATCAAAAACGCCGCAAAAAGATGCCGTTTTTTCATCATGCTCTCCGTTTCATTTTCCGCCATACAGTTCCCTATACATTTCGACGGCCTGTAGCACGCGCTCGACGTACCCGCGCGTCGCGTCCGAGGGGATGTGTTCGAGCGCCGCGCCGTCCGAAGAATTTGCGCGGTCTTTGAGCCATTCGTCCACGCGGTTCTGCCCCGTATGATATGCCGCCGTCGCCTTAGTCAGGTCGCCGCCGAAGCGCCGATCCAGATACGAAAGGTACCACGAGCCGAGCCGCGCGTTTTGCCGCGGGTCGGTAAGCATCGCATCGTTATATTCCTCGCCCAGCTTTTCCGCGATCCATTCCGCCGTGTCGGGAAGAAGCTGCATCAGCCCGACCGCGCCCGCGCCGGACACCGCGTCCGCCTGAAACGAGGATTCGCACAGCATGACGGCGTACAGCCGCTCCTTTTCGAGGGAGAATTCCGCCGCACATTCCCCCACGATCTCCTGATAGCGGATCGGATACCCCGCAAGCAGCGCTTCTCTCTCCCGACGTGCCGCTTCCGTGCGGATTGCGCGAGAGGCGACCACGCCGAGAACGCACAAAAGCGCGCACGAAATCACAAGGAGCATCGCCCTTTTTCGAAGCGCATTCCTTCGCCGTCTCCGCTCCGAGCGGTTCATACGCACATCCTCCCGCTATAGCTGCTTGAGCAGCTCCTGATAGAGGTTGCCGAGCTCCTTTTCCGTCTCCTCGCGCGGCCTGTCCGTCCGAATGACGCGCCCCGCGCGCTCTTCTTTTTCGGAGAGGGGCATTTGCGAGGCGATGCGCGCCTCCGCCTGCGAGCGCATCTTGCCGTTGCGCTTCATGATGCGCTCGATCTGTATTTCCTTGGGCGCGGTCATGACCCACACGTCGTCGCACAGCGCGTCCATGCCCGTTTCGAAAAGGAGCGGTACATCCAGCACGATCACCTTTTCGTTGCGCTCCCGCGCCTCTTCCATGAGGCGGAGCATCTCGTTTTGCACCGCCGGATGGAGAATCCGCTCCAGTACGCGCCGCTTTTCCTCGTTTGTGAACACGATCTCCGCGAGCGCCTCGCGATCGAGCGTGCGTTCGTCCGCAAAAACGCCGTCTCCAAACGCGGCGCGGATATCGCCGAGCGCCGCACCGCCGCGCGAAGTGAGTTCCCTTGAAATTTCATCCGCGTCGATCACACACGCGCCGAGCCTTTTTAGGTGCGCCGCCGCCCGCGTCTTTCCGCAGGCGATGCCGCCCGTAAGCCCCAGCACAAATTCGGATCCCGCCATAAAGTATGCCCCCTAAAATCCCGTTTCACTTGCAGTCCGCCCAGCACTTGCCGACGGACAAATCCGCCTTGAGCGGCGCTTTCAGCTCCGCCACGCTCTCCATCGCCTCTTTGAGGATGGCCTTTACCGTTTCGACCTCCGCAACGGGCGCTTCGACGATGAGTTCGTCGTGTACCTGCAAAATGAGCCGCGCCGAAAGCCCTTTGTCCTCCAGCGCGCGCGCCGTGCGGATCATCGCGCGCTTGATGATGTCCGCCGCCGTGCCCTGTATGGGGCTGTTCATCGCGCACCGCTCCCCGAACTGCCTGACCGCGTAATTCGGCGACTTCAGCTCCGGAAGGTAGCGCCTGCGCCCGAAAAGGGTCGTCGCATAGCCGTTTTTCTTGCCCTCTTCGACCATTTTATCCATATAACCCTTGATGCCCGGGTACCGCTCGAAATACCGCGCGATGAAGCCCGCCGCTTCCTTGCGCGACACGCCGATGTTCTTTGCGAGCCCGAAATCCGATATGCCGTACACGATGCCGAAATTGACCGCCTTTGCGGCGCTTCGCATCTCCTTGGTGACCGATTCTATCGGAACGCCGTAGACCTCTGCGGCGGTGCGGGCGTGGATGTCCTGCCCCTTTAAGAACGCGTCCGTCATGACGGGGTCGCCCGACATGTGGCTCAATACGCGCAATTCGATCTGCGAATAGTCCGCGTCCACCAGAAGGCAGCCCTCCCCCGCCATGAACGCGCGGCGAATGTCCCTGCCAAGCTCCGTGCGCACGGGGATGTTCTGCAGGTTCGGCTCTTTGGAGCTGATGCGCCCCGTCGCCGTCTTCGTCTGGTCGAACGATGTGTGGATCCTGCCGTCGCTCCCGACCTGCTTTAAGAGCCCGTCGATGTAGGTGGATTTCAATTTCGCGTACTTGCGGTATTCCAGTATCGCCTCCACAACGCCCGTCTTATCCTTCTCTATGAGCGAGAGCAGCGTATCCTCATCCGTGGAGTAGCCCCGCGATGTCTTTTTTGTCGCCGGAAGGCCCAGCTTTTCAAAGAGCAGGGTGCCGAGCTGTTTGGGGGAATTCACGTTTACCTCCGCGTCCACCGCACGAACCGCTTCGAGCAGCTCCTCGATCCTCTCTGCGTAGATGCCGCCGAGGCGAACCAGCTCCTCGCGGTCGACCGCAAAGCCCGCCTGCTCCATCTGCGACAGCACGCGCGCGAGCGGCGCTTCGATCTCGTAGAGGATTTCTCCCAGATCGTCCTTTTCGATGCGCGGCATGAGCGTTTGCGCCGCGCCCAAGAGCTTGCGCGCGTCGGTATCGCCTGGGATGCCCTCCGCGAGGGATGCGATGTCGAACGATTTTCCCTGCGGGTCGATGCAGTAGGCGGCAAGCATCACATCAAACGCGCTTTCGGGCAGGGAGATGCCCATGCCCCACAGCGCCTTGCTGTCGTGTACTATGAGGGTTTCGCGGTTTTCCAGGAACGGCAGAAGCGCGGCGTATGCGTCCTTCGGTTCGATGGAAAGAAGGTCGCTGCCGAGCGGCAGCGCCGCGCCCGCGCCCGTATCGTCGCAAACGGAAGCCATGCCCTTTTCCTCGGCGGAAAACGCCGCCGTGCCGCCCGCCTTCGCGTGTGCCTTTGCCCACGCAGCAGCCTGCGCGAGGTCGCCCAGCGCGTCGGACGGCGGGAGCGCATCCTCCTCCGCCTGCGCTTCCTGCGGCGGAAACAGCTCGCGGATTTTGGCGAGGGCGCGGCGCTGTTCGAGGTATTCGAGCACGCGCCTGTCCTCCGCCGGGTTTTTGAGCTTCCAGTTTTCCAGATTCAGCTCCATCGGCGCATCGCGGGATATGGTCGCGAGCTGCTTGGAGAAGATCGCCTGCTCGCGGTTTGCCATGAGCCGCTCGCGAAGCGCGCCCTTTTCGCCCGCCTCCGCGCCGTCGAGCACGTTTTCGAGCGTGCCGTATTTGCTTAAGAGCTTCAGCGCCGTCTTTTCGCCGACGCCGGGAACGCCCGGGATGTTGTCCGACGGGTCGCCCATGAGTCCCTTTAGGTCCGTCATGCGGTCGCTGGTCAGGGAATAGCGGTTTTGAAGGTACGCCTCGTCCGCGCGTTCGGTATCGCCCTTGCCCGAAGGATACATCAGGTAGGTGCCGTTTCCGATCAGCTGGAAGGCGTCCTTATCCCCCGTGAGCAGTACCGCCTCCATGCCCAAGTCGTTGCAGTAGCGGGAGACCGTGCCCAAGATGTCGTCCGCCTCGTAGCCCGGTACGGTCAAAATGGCAACGTGCATGCTCTCCAACAGCCGCTTGACCCAATCGAACTGCAAAACGAGGTCGTCCGGCGTCGGCGGGCGCTTCGCCTTATAGTCCGGGTACTGTTCGTGGCGGAAGGTCGGGCCGTGCAGGTCGAACGCCACCGCGGCGTATGCGGGCTTTTCCAATTCCAGCGCGCGCAAAAGCGTCTGCAAAAAGCCCGAGATCGCGTTGGTCGGCACGCCGTCCGCATTGCGCATGGTCGCGGGCAGCGCGTGATACGATCTGTGCATGATGTTGTTGCCGTCGACAAGCAGGATTTTTTCAGCCATCGAAGTGCCCATCCCTCGTTTTGATACTTCCTTTTTGAATGGTGCTATCATATCACAATTCGCACTGTACGTCAAGAAAAGCGCGATTTTCGGTTTTCCGAAGGCCGCTGCGCGGGTTGACAAACGGCGCGCGAAATGGTATCATCGGGCTATAGAAGCTGCGGAGGCGATGCGAAGTGAAAATCGCGATTTTGGGCGCGAGCGGGCACTATCCCTATGTATTGGACGCACTGCCGCTTATTGAAGGTGCGGAGGTAACATCCGTCGCGCCGACGCGGCCAGAGGAGGATGTATCGCACCTTTTGGAAAAGGTAAAGGGTGCGGCAGTGTATGCGTCGCCCGAAGAGCTGCTCGCCCACGCGGAATACGACATCGTCGCGGTCAACGGCTGGTTCTGCGACAGCGCGGACATCTCCATCGCGTGCATGAAGCAGGGCATCCCCGTATACAGCGAAAAGCCGCTCGCGACGAGCCTTCCAAAGCTTTCGGAGCTCTCCCGCACATATGGCGAAACGAGGTCGCCCCTCGGCTGCATGCTGGACGGGCCTTCGCGCGGCTGGTTCCGCGCCGTACAGCGCGCCGTGCAGGCCGGGGAAATCGGCGAAATCCGCATGCTGCACGCGCAAAAGAGCTACCGCATGGGGACGCGCGGCGCGGTGTACCGCAGGATCGAGACCTACGGGGGAATGCTGCCGTGGGTGGGCATCCACGGCGTGAACTGGGTGTGCCGCCTGCTGCAAAAGCCTGTTCTGTCGTTTTCCGCAGCGTCGAGCGACGCGCACAACCGCGGAAACGGCGAAATGGAGACGGCCGCAGCGCTCCTTCTGCAATTTCAGGGCGGCGAGATCGCGACCGTCACGGCGGATTTCCTGCGCCCTGTAGCCTCCGCGCGGCACGACGACGACCGCCTGCGCGTGACGGGCACAAAGGGCATGATCGAAGCGATAGACGGCAGGGTCTTTCTCGAAAACGACCTGCCCAGGCGCGAGCTTCCCGTGCCGGAGGACAGCAATCCCTTTGCAGACTTCGTCCGTAAGCTGCAAACGGGCGAAACCGACGCGGATGCGCGGGAAGCCATCGAGAGTACGCGGATATGTCTATCCGCGCGGGACGCTTCGTAAAATAACGGGTTTTGCGCGTCGCTATGCGCGATGCGTGGTATAATGCCTTATAGAAACGATAAAGGAGGAACCCCATCATGTTGAAAAAACTCCAAGGAACCAAGACGCTCGAAAACCTGAAGACCGCCTTTGCGGGCGAATCGCAGGCGCACACCAAGTACCTGTACTACGCCTCCAAGGCGCGCAAGGACGGCTATGAGCAGATCGCGAATCTGTTCACGGAGACCGCGCTCAACGAAAAGGAGCACGCCAAGCTGTGGTTTAAGCTGATGCACGGCATCGGCACGACCTCGGAAAACCTTTTGGACGCCGCCGCAGGCGAAAACTACGAGTGGACGGAAATGTATAAGGAATTCGCCGCGCAGGCGCGCGCCGAGGGCTTTGAAGACATCGCCGCACAGTTCGAAGGCGTCGCCGCAATCGAAAAAGAGCACGAGGAGCGCTACCGCAAGCTGGTCGCCAACATCGAAAACGGCGTCGTCTTCTCCGCGGAGGGCGACAAAATCTGGCACTGCCTCAACTGCGGCCATCTGCACATCGGCAAGCAGGCGCCCGAGGTTTGCCCCGTGTGCGACCACCCGCAGAGCTATTTCCAGATTCACGCGACGAACTACTGATTTCTTTATGCCAAGCGGCTGCCGCAAACATTTGCGGCAGCCGTTTGTATTTTTACAGGGGATCGTCGGGGATTACACGCAAAAGCACGCCACGCGATGCCCGCCGCCGATGTCGCGAAGCTGCGGCGTTTCCTGCGTGCAGCGCGCCGTCACATACGGGCAGCGCGACGCGAAGCGGCAGCCGGGCGGCGGATCGATCGGCGTGGGCACGTCGCCCTCCAGCCGAATCCGCTCATTTCTCGCGGCGATGTCGGGGTCGGGCACGGGCACGGCGGAGAGCAGCGCCTTCGTGTACGGGTGCTGCATGTTGCGGTACAGTTCGTCCACCGGCGCGGTTTCGACCATGCGCCCGAGGTACATCACGCCCACGTCGTGCGAAATGTGGCGCACCATGGACAAATCGTGCGACACGAACAGGTACGTCAGCGAAAACTGCTCCTGAAGCTCCTCCAAGGTATTGATGATCTGCGCCTGAATGGACACGTCAAGCGCCGAGATCGGCT
>CAYFRC010000027.1:0-5943 GCA_964345325.1 uncultured Oscillospiraceae bacterium | reverse complement strand
CCCGCCCGAAAATTCGTGCGGATAGCGCAGAAGGTGGTCGCTCTTTAAGCCCACCGTCGCGACCAATTCGCGCACGCGGTCGGTCTTGTCCTTGGAGGACATATCTTTTCGATATTTCAGCGGCTCGCCGATGATCGCGCTCACGGTCATGCGCGGGTCGAGCGAGGCGTACGGGTCCTGAAAGAGCATCTGCATGCGGCGGCGGTACGGCAGAAGCGCCTTCTGATCCAGCTGTGCGATATCCGCGCCGTCGTAGAGAATCTGCCCGTCGGTCGGCGTATAGAGCCTCACGAGCGTCCTGCCGATGGTCGTCTTGCCGCAGCCGGATTCACCCACCAGGCCGAACGTCTTTCCGCGATATACCGAAAGGTCCACCCCGTCCACGGCTTTGAGCGTCTTTATCCTGCTTTTGAAAAACGAGCGCCCCACGGGGAAGTACATTTTGAGGTTTTTTGCCTCGATCAGAACGTCCTTCATCACGCATGCCCTCCCCATTCGATTTTGGGTGCGCCCGCATCCATCAGATAGCACGAAACGCTGTGCGTGTCCGAAAGGCGCGTGCTGTGGGGCATTGCGGAATTGCAGATATGCATCGCATGCGGGCAGCGCGGCGCGAACGGGCAGCCCGGCGGCGGCGCGATAAGGTCGGGCGGCGTGCCGGGGATCGGAATCAGCTTGCGCTTTTCGCCGTTCGGCGCGGGGCGCGAGCGCAGCAGCCCCCACGTATAGGGATGCTTAGGCTCGTAGAACAGTTCCCGAACGCTCCCCTCCTCCAAAATCTTGCCCGCATACATCACGATCACGCGCTCGCACATGCCGGCGATAACGCCCAAATCGTGCGTGATTAGGATGATGGAGGAATTGAGGCGGCTCTTCAGGTCGCGCAAAAGGTCCAAAATCTGCGCCTGAATCGTCACGTCCAGAGCCGTCGTCGGCTCGTCCGCGATCACGAGCTGCGGCTCGAGCGCGATCGCCATCGCGATCATGACCCGCTGGCGCATGCCGCCGGACAGTTCGTGCGGATACTGCTTCAGGCGGCTTTCGGGGTCGGGCATATCGACCGTCTTCAGGATGCGCAGCGCGTTTTCCCGCGCTTCGGCCTTTCCCATGCGGCGATGGATGCGCATGGGCTCGATGAGCTGCTTTTCGACGGTGAATAAGGGGTTGAGCGAAGTCATCGGGTCCTGAAAGACGATGCCGATTCGGTCGCCCTCGATGCTCCTGAGCGTCGCATCGCTCGCGGAGAGCAGGTCGAGCCCGCCGAAAACGAGCTTGTCCGCCGTAACGCGCGCGTGCTTCGGCAGCAGCCGCATGATGGACATCATCGATACGGACTTGCCGCAGCCGGATTCTCCCACGATGCCCACGCTTTCGCCCTCGTCCACGGAAAGGCTTATGCCGCGCACCGCCTGTACGCTGCCCACATGGATGTCAAAGGTCGTGTGCAGATTTTCCACCTGCAAGAGCTGTCCCATGTGCCAAGCCTCCTTACTTTTTCATTTTGGGGTCGAGCGCGTCGCGCAGTCCGTCACCCACGAAGTTCAGGGAGAACATCGTGATGCAGATCGCGAGCACGGGGAACGCCATCTGGAAGGGCGCCATCTTCATCTGCGGAATCGCGTCGTTCGCCAAGGTGCCCCAGCTCGCCATGGGCGCCTGAATGCCGATGCCGAGGAAGGACAGAAACGCCTCCGAAAAGATCGCCGAGGGGATCAGAAACGCGGTGGATACGATGATGGGGCCCATGCTGTTGGGCAGAAGGTGCGAAAACAGGATGTCCCTCGTCGTAGCGCCCGCGAGCTTTGCCGAGAGCACGTATTCCGAATGCTTGAGCCGCATGACCTCCCCGCGCACGACGCGCGCCGTGCCGATCCACGAGGTGAAGCACAGCGCGAGGATGACGGAGCCGACGTTGCTGCCCAACACGAGCATGATGAGGACGACGTATATGAGCGACGGAAGCCCGATTAAGATGTCCACGATGCGCATGAGCACCATATCCACCTTGCCGCCCACGTAGCCCGCGATGCCGCCGTACACCACCCCGATCACGAAATTGATTGCGGCGGCGACGATGCCGATGCTGAGCGAAATACGCGCGCCGTACAGGATGCGGATAAACAGGTCGCGCCCCATGGCGTCCGTGCCGCAGATGTGCGCGGCGCTGGGCCATTGGTTCATGCTGGCGAGGTCCATGCCGTCGTAGCTGTAGGGGGAAACCATCGGGATGAAGATCGACATCAGCGCGATGGCGATCAGAACGAACATGCCGGCGACCGCGAGCGGATCCTTGAAGAAGCGCCGCCTGACGTCCTGCCAATAGGTCGTTGACGGGCGGCTGATCTCCTCCATGGAAGAGAGGGTGTTGTCCACAAACGAATAGGGATTTTCCATGACGCAGCCTCCTCTCACTCGTCCACTTTCACGCGCGGGTCGATGATCGCGTAAAAGATGTCTACCAGGATGTTGCAGACGACCACGAAGATGCCGAAGAAGATGGTAAGCCCCATGATCACGGTATAGTCGCGGTCGGAAATGGATTGCACGAAGTTGCGCCCGATGCCCGGCACGGAAAAGAGCCGCTCCACGACGAAGGAACCCGTCAGAAGCCCCGCAATCAGGGGGCCAAGATACGTTACGACGGGCATGATCGCGTTTTTGAGCGCGTGTACGAGGATGACGGAGACTTCTTTTACGCCCTTTGCGCGCGCGGTGCGGATGTAGTCCGCCTCGAGCGTTTCGAGCATGGACGAGCGCGTTTGCCTCGCGATGTAGGCGATAGGGTTAAACGACAGGCATGCGACCGGCAGTATATAGTGCTTCCACGAGGAAAGCCCGAAGGACGGCAGCCAGTTGAGCACGCTGCAAAAGAAAAACATGAGCAAAACCGATATCACAAACACCGGCACCGATATGCCGATCGTCGCGAAAAACATCGACGCCCAGTCCACGAGCCGCCCCCGGTAGATCGCAGACAGGATGCCCAACGGGATGCCGATCAACAGCGAAAACAGCACCGCCAGCGCGCCGACCTTCGCGGACACGGGGAAGTGCTCGGCGATGATCTCGTTCACCGTCGTATCCAGCTTTTTATAGGATATGCCCATGTCGCCCTTCAGAAGGTCTCTCCAATAGAGGAGATACTGCTCCCACACGGGCTTGTCCAGCCCGTATTTCGCGGCGATTTGCTCCAGAACCTCCGGCAGCACCTTCTTCTCCTCCGCCGGACTGAACGGACCGCCCGGCATTGCGTGCATCAGCGCGAACGCGAGCGTAATCAGGACAAACACCGTCAGAAGCCCGGCAAACAGCCGTTTACAGATATATCGAATCAAAAGGGGCCCTCCCTTCCCTGTGTAGCGACGAATCGGATGATACGGGCTTTGGGGATATGCCCGCACCGGCTCGTAATTTCGGCAATCTGTTTCGATGCCACGGGCGGCACGTTCCCCTTCGCCGCACCGAATGCGGGCGCAGCCCCATATGAAAGAGAGCGCCCTCCGGCATCGCAGTAGCTATGATTATAAGGCAAGCCCCGCCAAATTGCAAGGCAATTCGGTTATTCCTGCATTTTTTACATTTCTCATACGCGCGCGAATTGCGACCTTTTATGGTTCGATACGATAACAATATTCTGTATTTATCGTACATTTCTGCGTGCACTTTTGAAATTAGTCGCAATCCGCGCTTTTTACCCCAAAATATTAACGCACATGCGCGGGAAACCATTTGACAGAAACGGTCGGTTTGTGGTATCATATTGCGTGAAGTATGAAGGTTTTGTCGCATAAAAATTCATCTTCGTCCCGCGATATGCACGGTTGGAGCACGAATGGGTGCTTTGACATAGAACGTTTTTTACAGGAGGAATTTCTATTATGAAGAGGCTTCTTTCCCTCGCGCTGGCGCTGCTTTTCATCCTCGCGCTCGTGCCGGCAACATCCCTCGCGGAAGCGGCGGATCGCTCGATCGTCTACGCCATCTCGGACGACCCCGAGCAGATGGACCCCACGCTGAACTCCTACTCCCGCTCCTCCATGGTGCTGCAGCAGCTGTTCCGCGGCCTGTACAAGCTCGATGCCGACGCGAAGACCTTTATCCCCGCGCTGGCGGAGAGCTACACCGTCTCCGACGACGGCATGGTCTACACCTTCACGCTGAAGGAAGGGCTCAAGTGGTCCGACGGTTCCGACCTGACCGCCCACGACTTTGAGTATTCGTGGAAGCGCGTGCTCAACCCCGAGGTCGCCTCCAAGGCCTGCAGCGATATGTGGGTCATCAAAAACGGCAAGGCGTACTCCAAGGGCGAAGCGACGGCGGACGACGTCGGCGTCAAGGCCACGGACGATAAGACCCTCGTGGTCGAATTGGAGAGCTACGCGCCGTGGTTCCTGTCCCTAACCTCGATCACCTCCTACTTCCCCGTGAAGAAGGACGTCGTCGAAAACGAGACCCCGTGGACGAAGTCTCCCGACACCTACGTGTGCTGTGGTCCGTTCATGCCGGTTGAATTCTCCGCCCTCGAGCACATCAAGATGGTCAAGAACCCCTACTACTACAACGCCGACGCGGTCGAGGTCGAAAACCTCACCTACGTCATCATCCCCGACAGCACGACGGAGCTGACCGCCTACAACAACGGCGACATCAATGTATCCGACAGCCTGTCTGCGGACGCGGTCGATCAGTACGTGGGCTCTGCGGAATACTTCGAAACGGGCCGTATCGGCATCCAGTACTGCGATTTCAACTGCACAAAGCCCGAGTTTTCCGACAACCGCGTGCGCAAGGCGTTTGCGATGGCGATCAACCGCCAGCAGATCATGGACGCGATTCGCTCCACGGAAAAGCCCCTGTTCGGCTTCATCCCCTACTCCCAGCCCTCCCTGACCGACCCGAGCAAGAGCTACCGCGAAGTCGCCGGCGACATGTTTGCGGAAGACGTCGAAGCGGCAAAGGCACTTTTGGCGGAGGCGGGATACCCGAACGGCGAAGGCTTCCCGGAGGTCGAAATCGTCTGTCAGGCGAACACCACGCAGAAGCTGTTCGCGCAGATTTTGGGCGAAATGTGGAAGGCGAACCTCGGCGTTCCCTACCGCATCACCACCTATGAATCCGCGACGTATTGGGACGAGCTCGCAAACGGCAACTTCTCCGTCGATCGCAACGGCTACACCTGCGACTATCGCGACCCCGTCGCGAATCTCGCGATCTTTGTAACCGGCTCCAACGCCAGCGAAAATGCGTGGGACGATGCGACGTTCGATGCGATGATCGATGCCGCCAACCAGATCACCGATCCCGCGGAGCGCGAAAAGGCCATCATCGCGGCGGAGGCGTATCTGGTCGACCAGATGCCCGGCATGCCGATCTTCTCCTACGAGGACTCCTTCCTCGTCAAGCCGAACATTCAGGGCATCATCAAAAACTACATCGGCCACATCAACTTCGAGTACGCGCACTTTGTAGACTGATCCGAAAGCATCCTGCGGGAGCCGCTCCAATCGGGGCGGCTCCCGTTTTTTGTGCGTTTCCGCAGGAAAATGATAAGGAATTTTCTAAAATCCTCCTCCGATAACGTGAACTACACATTTACGTGATATAATATAGAAGAGAAAATTTTTACCACTGCACGGGGGAGAAAAAATGGCAAACAAATACGACGAGAATCAAATTCAGGTGCTGGAAGGGCTGGAGGCCGTCCGCCGCAGGCCCGGCATGTATATCGGCTCCACAGACGAGCGCGGGCTGCACCACCTGGTCTACGAAATCGTGGACAACGCCGTGGACGAGGCGCTCGCGGGCTTCTGCACGAGCATCACCGTGACGCTCCACAAGGACGGCTCCGTTTCCGTAGCGGACGACGGGCGCGGCTTCCCCATCGGCATCCACCCCAAGATCGGCCGCCCCGCCGTCGAGGTGTGCCTCACGATCCTGCACGCC
>CAYFRC010000026.1:7412-13555 GCA_964345325.1 uncultured Oscillospiraceae bacterium | reverse complement strand
TTCCAGCGCCTTCTGGTTGTCCTTGCAATCGCCAAGGCCCATGTTGATGACTACCTTTTCGAGCCTCGGAATCTGCATTACGTTTTTGTATCCGAACTTCTGCTGCATGGCAGGAGCCACTTCGGACACGTATTTCTCCTTCAGTCTGGTCATTGTGTAACCTCCCTCCCGATCAGTTGTCGATCGTCGCGCCGCACTGCTTGCAGACGCGAACCTTGCGAGGCTTCTGACCTTCGCTCGCCACAAAGGTGTGTGCAACACGGGTCGCCTTTTTGCAGGCGGGGCATACCAGCATGACGTTGCTGACATCGATGGCGGCTTCCTGCTTGATGATGCCGCCGGGCATGCCCTGTCCGCGGGGCTTCTGGTGCTTGGTCACCATTGCGACGCCTTCGACAATGATCCTGCCCTTCGCGGGGAAGGCCTTCTGAACCTTGCCGATCTTGTGCTTATCTTCGCCGGTGATCACCACCACGGTGTCGCCGGTCTTCACATTCAATTTAGCCTGCATGGCATTCATCCTCCATTAGAGCACTTCGGGCGCCAGCGAGACGATTTTCATGAAATCCCTCTCGCGAAGCTCGCGCGCGACGGGCCCAAAGATGCGGGTGCCGCGAGGCTGCTTGGCGTCGTTGATGATGACGGCGGCATTGTCGTCAAAGCGGATATGGGAACCATCCGGACGACGGTACTGCTTTTTGGTGCGTACGATCACGGCTCTGACCACATCGCCTTTTTTGACGGCGCCGCCGGGAGTCGCGGTCTTTACGGCTGCGACGATGATATCGCCGACGCCGGCTGTGCGGCGAAACGATCCGCCCAGCACCCTAAAGCACATGATCTCTTTGGCGCCGGAATTATCGGCGACCTTTAAGCGGGTTTGCGGCTGAATCATTGCTCAAATTCCTCCTCGTTTCAGTGGCCGGTCTTACTTCGCCTTTTCGACGATCTCGACCAGGCGCCAGCGCTTGTCCTTGGACAGCGGGCGGGTTTCCATCACGCGAACGGTGTCGCCGATGCCGCACTCGTTGTTCTCGTCATGCGCCTTCAGCTTGTTGGTCTGGTTCGTGATTTTGCCGTACAGGGGATGACGAACGCGCGTGCGAATTTCCACCACGATCGTCTTGTCCATCTTGTCGGAAACCACGACGCCGACACGGGTCTTGCGAATGCCACGATTCATTTCGGACATTGTACAGCTGCCTCCTTTCGCGTGCTTGTCACGCCTGCTTCATCTCGCTCATGCGGATGAGGGTCTTTACGCGGGCGATATCCCGCCTGCAGGCCTTGAGAGCCGCGGTATTTTGCAGCTGCCCCGTGGCCAACTGAAACCTGAGGTTGAACAGTTCACTCTTCTTGTTTTTGAGCTCGGCTTCGAGCTCGACGATGGACTTTTCCTTCAATTCGTTGAATTCCCTGCTCTTCATTCCTGGACACCCCCTGCCGGAACTTCTCGCTTGATGAACTTGCAGCGGATGGGCATCTTATGCCCTGCCAGGCGGAGCGCCTCGCGGGCGATTTCCTCGGGCACGCCGTTCATCTCGAACAGCACGCGGCCGGGCTTTACGACGGCCACCCAGTACTCGGGCGCGCCTTTGCCGGAGCCCATTCGCGTTTCGGCGGGCTTGGCGGTAACCGGCTTATCCGGGAAGATCTTGATCCAAACCTTACCGCCGCGCTTGGTGGTATGGGTCATGCACTGACGCGCAGCCTCGATCTGGTTGGAAGTGACCCAGCCGGGATCGAGTGCGACCAGGCCGTAATCTCCGTATGCCAGGAAATTACCGCGCGTCGCCTTGCCCTTCATGCGGCCGCGCATTACCTTGCGGCGCTTCACTCTCTTAGGCATCAGCATGGGTTATTTCCCTCCTTCAGACCTGTTCTGACGGACGGGCTGCGGCTTTTTCGCCTTGGGCAGCACCTGTCCCTTGTAAATCCATACCTTGCAGCCGATGCGGCCGTAGGCTGTCTTTGCTTCAGCAAAGCCGTAGTCGATGTTCGCGCGCAGCGTCTGCAGCGGGATGGACCCTTCGTGATAGCCCGCGCTGCGGGCGATTTCCGCGCCGCCGAGCCTTCCGCTGACGGCGGTCTTGATGCCCTTGGCGCCGGCCTTCATCGCGCGGGAGATGCTCTGCTTCATCGCGCGGCGGAAGCTGGTGCGCTTTTCGAGCTGCTGCGCGATGTTCTCGGCAACGAGCTGCGCATTCGCCTCGGGGTTCTTGATCTCCATGATGTTGAGGTTCACGGCCTTGCCGGTGAACTCCTCGATCTGCTTTTTGAGCGTTTCGACACCCGCGCCGCCCCTGCCGATGACGATGCCTGGCTTGGCGGTGTAGACGGTGACGCCTACGCGGTTCGCGCTTCTTTCGATATCGATGTGGGATACGCCGGCGAGGTCGAGCTTCTGCTTGAGCATGTTGCGAAGCTTGTAATCCTCGATCAGGTTATTGGAGAAATCCTTTTTACCGGCATACCACTTGGTGCTCCAGTCCAAGATTACGCCAACGCGGGCGCCGTGGGGATTTACCTTCTGACCCATAGCTTTTCCTCCTACTGTGCGGCTTTAACGGCCTCGTCCAGAACGATCGTGATGTGGCTGGTGCGCTTGTGCAGCATGTCTGCTCTGCCGTGCGAACGCGCCCAATACCGCTTCAGGGTCGGGCCCTGATCGGCGTAGACCTCCGCAACATACAGGCTGTCGCGGCTCATCTGCAGGTTGTTCTCTGCATTCGCGATGGCGGAGTTGAGAAGCTTCAGCACGACGGGCGACGCCGCCTTCGGGGTGTACATCAGGATCGCGGATGCCTCGTCCACGTTCTTTCCGCGGATCAGATCGATCACGATCTGCACCTTGCGGGAAGAAATGCGGATGTACCGGGCCACAGCGCGCGGGCGCTTATCGGCATTTGCCTTGCGGGCAGCCGCTTTTTCCTTGACTCGGGTTGCCATAACGTTTCACTCCTTCCCTTTACTTGCGGGCGGACGCTTTTTCGCCGGCATGACCCCGAAATGTCCTCGTGGGGGCGAACTCGCCGAATTTGTGTCCAACCATATCTTCTGTTACATATACCGGAACGTGTTTGCGGCCGTCATGCACTGCGATCGTGTGCCCTACAAAATCCGGAAAGATCGTGGACGCGCGAGACCAGGTTTTGATGACTTTCTTTTCGCCGCTCGCATTCATATCCTGCACGCGCTTCAGCAGCACGGGCTGAATGAAGGGACCCTTTTTTACAGACCTGCTCATTGTATTGGGCAGCCTCCTTCCTTCGGCTTACTTGCCGGCCTTCTTGACAATCAGCTTGTCGCTGTACTTTCTGTGCTTCCTGGTCTTGACGCCCTGCGTGGGCTTGCCCCACGGGGACATCGGGGCAGGCATGCCGACAGGAGATCTGCCTTCGCCGCCGCCGTGCGGGTGATCGACGGGGTTCATGACGACGCCGCGGACGGACGGGCGAATGCCCATGTGGCGGGAGCGACCGGCCTTGCCGATGCGCACGTTCTCATGATCTTCGTTGCCGACCGTGCCGATGGAAGCGCGGCAGTTCACGGAGACCTTGCGAACTTCGCCGGAGGGGAGCCTGATCTGCGCGTAGGCGCCTTCCTTTGCCATCAGCTGCGCTGCGGTGCCGGCGGCGCGAACCATCTGGCCGCCCTTGCCGGGCTTGATCTCGATGTTGTGCACCAAGGTGCCCAGCGGGATGTTGGTAAGCGGCAGGCAGTTGCCCGGCTTGATGTCTGCTTCTTCGCCGCTCATGACGGTGTCGCCGACCTTGAGATCGACGGGCGCCAGGATGTAGCGCTTCTCGCCGTCCGCATAGTGGAGCAGCGCGATGAAGCAGGTGCGGTTCGGATCGTACTCGATCGCGGCAACCTTGGCGGGAATGGAGTCTTTATTGCGGCGGAAGTCGATGATGCGATACTTCCTGCGCTCGCCGCCGCCCTGATGGCGAACGGTGATCTTGCCCTGGTTATTGCGGCCCGCTTTCTTGCGAAGGTCGGTGACGAGGCTGCGCTCGGGCGCTTTCTTGGTGAGCTGGTCGTACACGGTGACCGACATCAGGCGCCTTGCGGGCGAGGTCGGCTTGTACACTCGGATAGCCATACTTGCGTTCCCCTCCTCTTACGCCTGACCCATGCCCTCGAAGAACTCGATGCCCTTGGAGGATTCGGTCAGCGTGACATAGGCTTTCTTTTTCTCGGGACGGCGTCCCTGCGTTCTGCCCTGCCGCTTGATCTTGCCGATCTGGCGGACGGTGTTTACGTGTGCGACTTCGACGCCGAAAATGGTCTCGATCGCTTCTTTAATCTCGGTCTTGCCTGCCTTGACGGCGACCTGAAAGGTGTACCGCTTTTCGGCCATCTGTTCGTAGGTCTTTTCGGTCAGGACCGGACGGATGATGATGTCATACGGGCTTTTCATCAGTCATATACCTCCTCGGCGAGACGGGCGGCCTGCTCGGTGATGATGAACTTATCGTGCTTGAGGATGTCGAGCACGTTCAGCGTCGCGCTGTCTTCGGAGATGAAGGCGAACTTGACGCCGGGGATGTTGCGGGACGCGCGGGCGATTTCCTCGCAGGGGTCCTTTACGACGATCAGCGCCTTTTTGGTCGCACCGATGTCGGAGAGCATCTTGGCGATGACCCTGGTCTTGACCTCGGCAAGCTCGAGCTTGTCCAGCACGATGATGTCGCCGTCCACCACTTTCGAGGAGAGGGCGCTCTTCATCGCGAGCCTGCGCACCTTCTTGGGGAGCTGGATCGTATAGTCGCGGGGCTTGATGGCGAATGCCATGCCGCCGCTCGTGAACTGCGGCGCCTTGCGGGAGTGATGGCGCGCCCTGCCCGTTCCCTTCTGGCGGTAAATCTTCCTGCCGCTGCCGCGAACTTCGCTGCGGGTGAGCGTGGACTGGGTGCCCTGGCGCTTGGCGTTGAGCTGCGCGCGCACGAGCATGTGCAGTGCCGTTTCATGGATTTCGGCGCCGAACGTGTTGTCGGAGAGCTCGATCTCGCCGACCTTGGCGCCCTGCATGTTTACCATATCAACTTTAGGCATTTTTTCGTCCTCCTTCCAGAAGTTATCGGGCCTTGATCGACTTGCGGACGACGACGAGGGATTCCTTCGCGCCGGGAACCGCGCCCTTGATCATCAGCAAGTTGCGTTCGGCATCGACCCTGACCACTTCCAGATCGAGGATAGTGACCTTTTCTCCGCCGTACTGGCCGGACATGTGCTTGTTTTTAAACACGCGGGAGGGGCTGGAGTTCGCGCTCATCGCGCCGACGCCCCTGTGGTACTTGGAGCCGTGGGACATGGGGCCCCTGCTCTGGTTCCAGCGCTGAATGACGCCCGTAAAGCCGTGACCCTTGCTGATGCCGGAAACATCGACCTTTTCGCCTGCGGCAAAGATGTCGCACTTGATCTCGTCGCCGACCTTGAGGCCGGAAATGTCGTCGAGCCTGAATTCCCTGAGGAACCTCGTCGCGGCTACGCCGGCTTTTTCGAAGTGGCCGAGCTCGGGTTTGTTCTTCAGTTTCTTCGCTCGCTGCTCTGTGAGCTCACCGAAACCGACCTGAACAGCTTCATAACCGTCAGTATCCTTGGTCTTGACCTGCACCACGGGGCAGGGACCGGCCTGGATGACGGTGACCGGTATGAGCCTGCCGTCGTCCAGGAACAGCTGGGTCATTCCGATCTTCTTTCCGAGAATTGCCTTTTCCATCTATCTATTGCACCTCCTAAGATTGTCAAACCTTGATCTCAATGTCGACACCCGCCGGCAGATCGAGCTTCGTCAGCGCGTCCACGGTCTTGGGGGTGGGATTGAGAATGTCGATCAGGCGCTTGTGTGTGCGCATCTCGAACTGCTCGCGGGCGTCCTTGTGCTTGTGCGGAGAGCGCAGGATCGTGATGATCTCTTTCTCCGTGGGAAGCGGGATGGGACCCGAGACGCGGGAACCCGTGCGCTTCGCGGTCTCCACGATGCGAGCTGCCGACAGATCGATGATGTCGTGCTCATAGGCCTTCAGCTTGATGCGGATCTTCTGGCTTGCCATGTGATGTCCTCCTTATTTGGTCTCATGCACACGCTGCCGGGCGTGTTCTGATATTTTTTTATCGACGGCGCATGAGCCCCGTCG
>CAYFRC010000026.1:0-7402 GCA_964345325.1 uncultured Oscillospiraceae bacterium | reverse complement strand
CTGGTTGGCCATTGGGGTTCCTCCTTCTGAACTCATGCACACGCTGCCGGGCGGGCCCTTTCCCTTTTTTACGACGGCGCATGAGCCCCGTCGTCCGATTGGCGGACTGGTCCCCGGAAATTCCCGTGCAGAACTGCCGCAACCTTCCGGTTCATCCCTGAAAATCGCCCTTATGGGGCACTGCAAACCGGCATTTGCACCTGCGAAATTCGCAAGCAGAAGAATTATACCACAATCAGGGGTATTCGTTCCAGCATATTTCGCATACCTTATGTTATTTTTTTGTGATTTTGGAGCCGAAACGGCGCACCGCGATTTGCCGCAGCGCGCCGTTTTCCGTTTACATTTCTTTTTTCCCGATCAGAGTGCGTCGTCTTCCGCAAATTCCGCGTCGTCCGCGAAGAGGTCCGCGAACTCGTCCGCCGCGGTATCGCCCGTCGCATTCTCCGGGGTCTCCGGTTCGGGCGTTTCCGCCGCGTCCGCAGGCGCAACACCGGTTACGATGGTCGCCGTGGCGCCGCGCAGGTCGAGCCCCTGAAGCTCCTTGTTTTTCGTCACATCGATCTTGAACAACTTGTTGCCGAGCTTCTTGGCGGCCATCTTGACATTGCCCGCCGGAACCTGTCCGAGCTCGTAGCTGGTGCCGTCTGCGAGCGTCAGCGTGAGCATGCCCGCCTCGGGCGCCTTGCACGGCTTGGAGGAGTGGTTGTAGAAGAACAGCTGCACATACAGCTTTCCACCGACATAGCCGATCTTCTTGGCGGACGTGTACAGACCGAACTCGTTCTCGTCGAACACGGGCTTCTTATACATCACGCCGTTGTTTTCGACTTTGACGTTTACGATCGCATATACGGACTTGTTGGACCTGGACTGCGCGCGGATTTTGCACTTGCCCGCGCCGACCGCCGTGATCTTGCCCGTGCCGTCCACCTTTGCGACCTTGGGATCGGACGACTGCCACTTGAGGGAGCCGTTGCCCGCTTCGGCAGGCTGCGTCGTCGCGCTGATCTGCATGGACTTCAGCCCTTCCACGCCCTTGACCAGCGTTACGTCCTTGTCACTCAGCGAAACCTCGGTCACCGCGATGGGCTTTACCACGAGCTTGCACGATGCCGACTTCTTGTTGTGGCTCGATGCCACGATGAGCGCCTTGCCCGCGGAGAGCGCCGTGACTTCGCCCGTGTCCGATACGGTCGCAACCGCCTCGTCGCTCGATGTCCACTTGATCGCCTTGAGGGAGGCGTTTTCGGGCTTGAGCTGCGCCGTGATGGTGAACGTATCGTTTACGGTGACGGCTTTTTCGGTTGTATCCAGCTTGATTGCCGTCACATCCACGCCCGAAACCGTCACTTCGCACGTTGCGGTGTTTCCGCCCGGGGCGCTCGCCGTCACCTTGCAGATGCCCAGCGCCACCGCCGTCACCTTGCCCTTGGAGTCTACGGTCGCGACCGTCTCGTCCGAGGATGCCCACGTGATCGAATTCGCGAGCAGCGCGGGGGTAATGCTTACGTTGAGGGTCGCCGTGCCGTTTTCCTTGAGGTTGAGCGATTTCTTGCCCATGCTCAGTTTCGGCGTCTTGACCGTCACCTTGCACTCGGCGTATGCGCCGCTGGTCGAGATCGCGCGCACGGTCGCGGTGCCCGCAGCCTGCGCGATGATGCGGTTCGTGTCGCTGCCGGAGACGACGGATTCGTCCGAGGATACGGTGCGGACGCTGTCGTCCAGTACCGCAGACGGATTGGTCTTATATTTGAGGATTTCCGCCTCGCCCGCATACAGCGTAATGGAGTCTGTGGAGAGCTTAATCTCCTTGACGACCTTTTCGCCGTCGGCGACGCGCACGGAGCACGCCGCGGAAATGCCGCCGCCGCTCGCGCAGACGATGCTGCACTCGCCGATGCCCATGGCGGTGACGTTGCCGTCGCCGTCTACCATCGCAACGGCTTCATCCGTAGATGTCCACGCGACTTCTTCCGTCGCGTTTTCGGGCTGCAGTGTGGCGTTGAGCTTCACGCTCGTTCCCGGCGCGACGATGTATTTCGCGGCGTCGAGCGCGATGTTCTCGACAAAGGTCACGTCCACGACGTTTACCCTGACCGATGCGGAGAGCCCGTTGGAAGACGATGCCATGATGTAGGTTTCGCCGGGCTTGATCCCCTCCACATAGCCGGAAGATACCGTCGCGACGGAAAGGTCGCTGCTCGTCCATGTGATGCCGCGCGTGGAGGCGTTGACGGGATCGGTATTTACCGTAAGCTGTACGTTGCGCCCGGTCGCAAGCATCATTTCGTCCACTGCAAAGGAGATCGCGTTGATCTCGATGGAGCCGCGCTTTGCGGCGATGGGGAACATGCTGTCGTTGGGATGGACGCGCACGTCATATAAATAGGAAGTGCCTTCGCCTGAAAGCAGGGAGAGCTTTTCGGCCGTGTACGCCTGCAATTCGGAAAGCGTGGTCGCTCCGTTGCCGTTGGCATCCGCCGCGAGGGCGATCGGCCGCTGCTCCATGTAGTCGTAGCCGCAGGCCTCCGTGAGATACACCGTCGTCATGCCGCACGGCTCCGCCATCTTGGCGGATGCCGTCTGCGCGTCGGTCGCGCGGGTTGCGGAGGCGATCACGTAATAGTTGTCGTCCGCAAACGTCGAGCAGACGATGTTGTTGTATTCCGTGAGCGTCGTTTCGGGCGAGGATTCGTTCAGGAGCCTGTCGAGATAGCGCGCGTCGATCGCGACGATTTTCGAGCCGTCCACCTCGTCCAAAAACTTTTTGACGATGTCCAGCGCGACGCTCTTGCCGTCCTTACCCACGATGCCGGCGGCGGTTCCGTTATTGAGGAAGCCGTGCCCCGCGAAATAGAAGAACGTCACATCGTCCGCATCCGCGCCGGAAGACGCCAGATCGTTCAATACGGTCTGTATCTCGGTGCTCGTCAGGTTCGTGCGCACGGTGGTGTTTTCCGGGCTGTACGATGCCCCCGCCTCGTTCGTGGACTGCAGCATGCCGGAGACGCGGTTCGCGTCCGTGATGCAGCCGGAGAGTGCGTCCGTGGAATAGTTGTCCACGCCGATGAGCAGTGCGCGATATGTGGTTTCTCCGTCGCCGGCCGACTTTTCCTCCTCCGCCACCGCGACCGCCGCGAAACACGCGAGGAAGAGCATCAAAGCCAGCAAAAATGCCTTTTTGCGCATACAATTCACCCCTTTAGGTAATACAGGCATATGTAATCTATGATAGTATAGCATATTTCGCTTCGGATTTCCACCGCGACTATGGCGTAAACCGAATTTAACGAATTGCGTCGAGGCGCTCAACATCTTCCTTCTCCATATATGCCTCTGCAGATTCGAGGAGCGCCTTGCACTGAACGGTGCTGCTCACGCCGCACACGGGGCACACGGGAAAATCGCGGCTCGTGAGATAGGCGATCGCACCCGCGCCGACGGACAAATCGCGCCGCTCGCAGATTTCCTTTAAGACCTTATATCGCGCGAGGTTTTCCTCCGAAAGGTAGCGCCTTTTTGCCTTTTCGGAAAGTCCCGCTTCTCCCATTTCGTGCAGCTTCGTGAAAAAGCCCTTTGCCTGTGGGGTAAACGGCATGCACAGCATGTTCGTCTCCCCGTGCAGCGAAAGCATCGCGCCGTCCATCTGCTTCAGCGTCGCATCCTCCACGACGGTCATTCGCGCGAGGCTCCACTGCGGTTCGTTCGCCGAAAACGGCGTAAGCCCATGGCTTTCGGCATATGCGTTCGCTTCGCGAATCCTCTCCGCAGACCAGTTGGACGCGCCCAGCATCTTTACCATGCCGCGCTTCACAAAGCCGTGCAACACCTCCATGATTTCGGAAACCGGAAGCGCCGTATCGTCTCTGTGGAGATAATATATGTCCACGCAGTCCGTTTGGAGTGCTTCGAGGCTTTCGGAAAGATCCCCTTTAAGGCTCTTCTCGTCCAGCCGCCCAATGTGCATCGTCTCGATGCGCGGGTGCCCGCCCTTGGTCGCAAGGACTGTGTCGTTGCGGCAGCCGTTTTTGCGGAGCCACCTGCCGATGATTTCCTCCGACTGCCCCGTAATGCCGCTTGGGATATCGCCGTAGATGCGCGCGGTATCGATCAGCTTCCCGCCCATCTGCGCGTAGCAATCCAGTATCCGAAAGGCGTTCTCCTCGTCCATCGTCATGCCGAACGCCGCGCTCCCCAAGGCGATGGGGAACGTCTCTTTTCCGAGCCCTTTCAGCAGGATTTTTCGCATACCATTCCTCTCCGATGCGTTTTTTCTTATCATACACGCATTCTCAAATATTTGCAACCGCGATTCGGCGCATATACGGTGTATAATTTCCGAAACATGCATGGCGTGTATATGCAAAATTTTTATTATATGCAGTTATAAGCAGGAAAACGCCGCATTTCGTCGTATAATATGTTATACACTGCATATACAAGGATGCAGAATATACCACTCTGAAGGGAAGATTTTTATGGAAGGCCCGTCCGAAAAAAAAGCGCCCTCCGCGCAGCGGATCCCGTCCAGGCTCTCGACAGGAACGAAGGTTTCGCTGGCGCTCCTTCTCGCAGCAACCCTCTTGCTTTTGACGCTGCTGTTCCTCACGGGAATGCAGCTCGGCGAAAGCAAACAGCAGCTTTCGGACGCCAAGGTGCGGCTTTTGGGCACGATGCAAAGCGAACTCAACCAGCTCTACCGTTCGTATGAAAAGCTCTCCATCAAAAAGTTCGATGCAAAACGAGAGGTCATGCCCGATCTGCACCGGTATCTGTACGGCGCAAAGCTGCTCAATACCGGCATGGGCGCATCCTTCAACGAAAGGCCGCTTTCAACCGCCACACTGCAGGCCGCTTCCCAATTGCTCGACTCGATCGACAAACTGTTAGACGACAAGAAAGACATCTCCAAGGCGGCGACGCAGCTCGGCATGTACATCAACGACCTGCTCACCTCGGCGGACGCAGCCTGGCCGCAAAGCGCGACCCAATCGGACAGAGGGCGGCTCTTTACGTAAAACTTCCTATTGTGCCAATACGGTTGCGCGAAAACTCAACACACGGCGCTTGCACGGCGACGGCTTTTTAGTATATAATAAAACGAATAACGAACAAGGGAGGGGCGCATATGTCGGATCAGGTTCGGCAGATAGCCGTTCGCCTGCGCGAACTGCGCGAGATTTACGAGCACACGCCCGAGCAGATCGCTTCGAAGACGGGGACGAGCGTCGATGACTATATTTCCTACGAGAGCGGAACGGTGGATATCCCGATCAGCTTTTTGCTGCGGGTTTCCCAGTTCTACGGCGTGGATACGACGACCATCCTGACGGGCGATTCGCCCAGGCTCAATGTGTGTGCCGTCACGCGCAAGAACATGGGCGTGGACATCGTCCGCGCGCACCACTACGTATACAAAAACCTTGCGTACAACTTCAGCCGCCGCAAGGTCGAACCGCTTCTGGTCACGGTCAAGCCCGGCGTCAACAGCGCGATGGAGACGAATTCGCACACGGGAAACGAATTTGACTACGTGTTGGAGGGCACACTGCGCCTCAAGGTCGGCGATCAGGAAATGCTGCTCGAACCCGGAGACAGCGCCTACTACGATTCCATGCACCCGCATGCAATGCAGGCTTTCGGCGACAAGGAATGCGTGTTTCTCGCGATCGTGATTCCCTAAAGGAGGACTGAATTCATGCGGCTGCTGGACAGGTTCACAAGGGCGCACTATGCCTCGATGGAAGATTTTTTGGAGAACTACCGGGTGCAAATCCCGGAGGGGTTTAATTTCGCCACGGATGTCATCGACGAATACGCCCGCGTCGCGCCCAATCAAAGGGCGATGATTTGGGTGAACGAAGCGGGCGAGGAGCACGTCTTCACATTTTCCGATATGAAGCGCTATTCCGACCGCTACGCCGAGGCGCTTTCGAAAAAGGGAATCAAAAAGGGCGATGCGGTGTTGCTGCTGCTCAAGCGCCGGTATGAATACTGGTTTATTTCGCTCGCGCTCATGAAGCTGCGCTGCATTCAGATTCCCGCGGTCTCGCAGTTACAGGTAAAAGATATCGAATATCGCTTAAAGGCCGCGTCCGTTGCGGCGGTCATATGCGTGGGCGAGGAAGAAGTCGCTTCGGTCGTTTTGGAGGCCGCAAAGAGCAGCCCCAGCGTCCGCGCGACGCTTTGCGTCGAAAAGAGCGTATGCGGCATGGAAAACCTGTCCGACCTCGCCGAGCGCGCGTCAGGCGATGTGCCCAAGGTGCATGGCGACAACGGCGAAATCATGCTTATGTATTTCACCTCCGGCACGACCGGCATGCCCAAGATGGTCGCGCACGACTACAGATACCCGCTCGGCCACCTCATCACGGGCGCGTTCTGGCACAACCTCAACGAGGAATCCATCCACCTGACGGTGGCGGACACCGGCTGGGCGAAGTGCGGCTGGGGCAAGATGTTCGGGCAGTGGATCGCGGGCGCGACGCTGTTCGTGTACGATTTCGAACGTTTTGGCGCGCCGAAAATGCTCGAAATTCTCGCAAAATACCGCGTGACCTCCTTTTGCGCGCCGCCGACCATATACCGATACATGATTAAAGAAGATATGTCGCGCTACGACCTGTCCGCACTCAAATGGGGCACCGTCGCGGGCGAACCGCTCAACCCCGAGGTATACAGGCAGTTTTACGATGCGACCGGCGTCAAGCTGCGCGAGGGCTTCGGCCAGAGCGAAACCACGCCGCTGCTCCTCACGCCCTTGTGGCTCGAGCCGCGCGTCGGCTCCATCGGCGTTCCGTCGCCGCACTACCACATTCGCCTGATCGACGGTGACGGGCGCGACGTGGAAGCGGGCGAAGAGGGCGAAATCTGCGTGGACGTAACAAACGGACATCCCGCGGGGCTCCTCACGGGCTACTATCGCGACCGGGAAGCGAGCGAGATGGCGTTCGCGGGAGGGCTTTACCACACGGGTGACATGGCGTGGCGCGATGAGGACGGCTATTACTGGTTCATCGGCCGCGCGGACGACGTGATCAAGTCCAGCGGCTATCGGATCGGGCCGTTCGAGGTCGAAAGTGCGCTGGTCGCGCACCCCGCCGTCGTGGAATGCGCAATCACCGCCCTGCCCGATCCCGACAGGGGGCAGATCGTCAAGGCGACAATCGTGCTCACGAAGGGGTATGAGCCCTCGGACGAGTTGAAAAAAGAGCTGCAGAACCACGTCAAGGCGGTCACCGCGCCGTACAAGTATCCGCGCGTCATAGAATTTGTAAAAGAACTTCCCAAGACGGCCAGCGGGAAAATCCGCCGCAAGGACATCCGCATGGCGGACAATCAATAATACTATTCTCATTCTACCCCCTATACAAAAGGGCGAGGGAGTAGTATAATGGAG
>CAYFRC010000025.1:12998-13588 GCA_964345325.1 uncultured Oscillospiraceae bacterium | reverse complement strand
ATGATTTTTCGTAAAGGTCAACGCCTTTCATGTTCTTTGCGTTCTCCTGCATAAGCTCAAATACAGCTTCACAAACGCCCCTATAAACGACAAGAGGGCATTTTGTTGTGTGAGTGGCTACCATATCGGCAATTTTTAATTCAATCGCTTCTGGAAGGTCTTCACGGTATCTCGCATTGATTGTTTCCCCAGAATGAGCAAGACAGTATTCGAGAGAGAGGTGTCTGCCCTCTTTGAAGCGTTTGGGTTCTGGGTTGATGTTTTTATGTGCGAAGTCAATCGCTGTTTCTTCGGATGGGGCTAATTTATCCCAATCAGCCCCGACATTGTGAAACATACCGATTAAACGGTATAAAAATAATGGTTTCTTCATCGTCTTTTTCTCTCCTTTGATTTATAGCAATTTAGTTTGTCACATTCCAAATATTTACCCTTGAAGTAAATAATCATTTTTCCTTGGCTTGGTAAATCTCCGAAGTATTCGGGAAGAAATACCTTTTCAGTAGCTTCTTGAACGCTACGCCCTACGGAATTATTCTGTGACATGGTTTCCGAGTTACTGATTTTAAGTACCTTTCGAGTTCCGAAAG
>CAYFRC010000025.1:0-12988 GCA_964345325.1 uncultured Oscillospiraceae bacterium | reverse complement strand
CGCTGAATACCTTTGATGATGCAATATCATTTGAAACTAAGATAATCTGGAAATTACAGTTTCCAACGATGGAGCGTGCTCCTTTATCTTGGTATCTGTATTCAAGCTGTGATAAATTCTGCTGAATTATCATAATAATTACGCTCTTGGAACGGAGAGTTGAAAGGTTCGAGTTTATGAGCTTGTAAGAGAATGTAAGCTGTGGAAACTCGTCTAACAACATCAAAATAGGTATGTTTTTTACTCCCGTTGAGCTGTCGGCTCGTCTTGTGAAGTCAGTCGAGAAGCTCTGTATTATGAGCGTGAACAATGGAGCGTAAGCGTCCAAATGCTCTTGGCTAATCTGTAAATATACATCATAGCCCTTTTCAAGGTACTTTGAAGAAATACATTTTCCTTTGTTGGAAAGCAATTCATCCAATACGGGATTGGAAAAATGAATTAAAGCGGATGCAAGGGCATCATACGCACCGCTGACATTTTTCTCGTTGCTACCATAAAAGGATTTCAAGTATTCTTTGGCAGGTTCACAATCG
This sequence comes from uncultured Oscillospiraceae bacterium, assembly GCA_964345325.1. Lineage (GTDB taxonomy): Bacteria > Bacillota > Clostridia > Christensenellales > Aristaeellaceae > CAYFRC01. The sequence continues at coordinate 12,452 of CAYFRC010000025.1, read as the reverse complement.
CTGTCAATCGCTGTTGTAACCCATTCAAAGATATTTCCCTGCAAGATGGCGTGTACCACATCGGGAAAACTTGCATCTGGTTTCTTGTGCAAGATTAAGTGTGTAATACCTTGAAACATCTTTCTTGCACGGTCGGTAAAATAATTACCGTCTGAACTTCCATCTTCGGCAATCAAAACGGTTGCCATTGACTCTAAATAGAGTTTTTTATCGGTAATATCCATCTTGTTAATGCCTGCGAAAGGGTCGAAGTGATAACTTTCTTCTAATGCTTTCGGATGGTCGGGGCAGAAGCGGACTATTTTTCTTTTGCTATGCTTGGAAACATAGTTGTATAGGTCGCCTTTAATATCGACCGCAAGTACACTTCCATCAAATGTTATTGCGTTAATGATGGCAATTCCGCTTGTTTTTCCTGCCCCTGGTGGACCGAAAATACAGATATTGCTTTCGCTATTGGATGGAATGGAAATGAGCTTCTTTCCATCCATACCGAAAACAATTCCTTTTTCTTCTTGCCATGATTTTTCTGCAAATAGCGTTGTATCAAGGCGGTGTGGGTCAGCATCTTCAAAATAATCAACCAATTTATGGTAGCTTCTTTTGTATTTGGCGTTGTCGCCTGCAAAATGACGACCCGTTTTGAAATAATACATTTTCTCTCTGGTTATATAAAAGAAAATGAATATCCATAAAATTATGAGCATCGCAGGAACTAAAAGCTCATAAATTTTATAGAATGGACTTCTTTCTGTTACGCTTGAAATGTAACAGAAGAAGTCAAACACATAGTTTCTTGTAAAATATAATACCAATGCAAATATGAGATGCTGTAAGAAGCAATAGTATTTGATGGTATAAAGTAAGCCATATTTTTTTATCATACATCTACCTCTAATTCCTTAGATTTTGTTGTGTTACCCCATCCAGAAGAAGAACCCCATCCAGAACTTGAACCCCATGTTTGCTCCTGCTCACGCTCGATTTGTACCGTCTGTTGTTTGCTTTCAAGCTCACGCACCTTTTCTTGTGCCTGCAAAAGTTCTTGTTCTTTTGACTTGTAGGCTTCTTGGATGGATTGAATTTGTTGCTGTAATCTGTCGTTTTCGCCCTGCTTCATTTCCACCGTTTCTTGTAGCGTGCTAATCTCTGCATTTTTTTCGGAAATGATACGGTTTGCAACAGATTTAATTTGCTGTGTTTCCTGCTCCTTTGCTTGGAGCTTTTCGGATAGTGCCGATTTCTCTTTTTCAGCGGTAATATCTGCCGACTTTGATTGAGCAATTTCTACATCTTTTGAATGGAGTTGTTGCTGTAAATCGGTAATGGTTCTTTGAAGCTCCGAAACTGTTGTATTATGTTGCTGTGCGGTTCGGGTCAATTCGACATTATTAGACATGATTTTTGCTAAATCATCGACAGTAATCGACCTATCAATCTGAATACCCGTTTTTTCAGTAATTTCTTTTAATTGCTTTACGGATAGGCCGATGGTTTTACCATCGCCATCCTTTTTCTGATAAACGGTTGCTTTTATGCCTTTTTCATCAAGGCGTTTTTGTAATGCAGGATGGAACTCTCGGAGCTTTGCTCTTTTGGTTAATTCATCCGCACAAAGTCGGTAATCAAAACCATCATGTTTTGTATCTGGAACAGCAGGAACATACATCACATGAAGATGGTCTTTACTGATTAAAGTACCATCGGGAGCATACACTCTTTCATCAGCGTGAACCTCTGCGACAAATACACATTTTTTTCCCATTGGTAAGCCTTCGCAAATATGCTCGAAACTTTCACGGAAAAAAGCTTCTTTTTGCTCTGGCGGACAATCCGCAGGACATTGTACTACTACTTCCACCGCATGAACTAAATTCTTGCGGTTATATTTAAAGCATTCTTTTTCAATGCTCTTTCTATATTGGTTGATTTCTTTGCAGGTTTTTCCTCTCTCAATCAAGCTATAATTTTGAGAAGTAAGCTCTGGTTTTATTGCTTCATTTCCACCGTTGTTTCCGTCTTCTAAATGTCGCATATTATGACGGATAATCGGTAGCACCTGCGAAGAAGTCCATTTAGTTATTTCAGCCATGCTTTTTTATCTCCTTTCTTATAGGGCTGTCACGGAAAAAATATTCCGCTTGTTCCTTTACAAAATAGCCCTGCTCCACGCAGGGGCTTTTTTGTAAAGGCGTACATTCAAAGTTTCGCTCTACGCTTCACAATGAATGTACTGAACCCACATTGAAAGTGTTTCGGATCGGACGGAGCGAAGCTCCTCATCCGAAACGCTTTCAATGTTCCAAGCTCCATATTTTTCCCGTTCTGCCCTATCAAATTAGGGAAGTAAACTTCCCACATTCGCTAACGCTCATTTAATTTGTTCTTATTGGGTGGAAAATGCTTTTCCCCCCAAGCGAAGCTATAACCCCCCTTTTTCGTTGCTGTCTGCATCGCAGAAACAACTTATTCATTCAAAACACAGCAAGCTGTATTTTTCATTCATTTGTTGTTCCTGCTCTTTGCCACCAACGATTAGGGAGTTGCACTCCCTACGAATAAAAATTTCAGCCCTGCGGTCAGAAACTTTTATTCTATCCTTGCAGGCATTTTTGCGTGGTATTGAACCACTTAAAAATGCAAAGGGGCAAGCCCCTTTCGATAGCAATTATTCTGCGAATAAAATGCTATCTATCCCCGTTTGGGTTGTTGCCTGCTTTCTTGTTATTGAAATAATTACGGGTATTTTCTGAAAGAATAATAGATAAAAATTCTTCCATATCAGAAGCGGTTTTAAGATTAAAATAGTTGATGATTTTCTTCTCAAAATCGCTTTGAATATGGTCGGTATTTTTCATCATTTTTTTGATGGTTTTACGGTCGCATCCGAACTCGGTTTTGATTGCTTTTTCAAACAATTTGTCAAGCTCCTTTAAGCGGTCGTTTTCGTTCTGCAAATCTGCGATTTGCTCGGTTATACTTTTAGACATATAATTCTCCTTTTCTTGATGAATTTTTACGGGAAATAGCACCCAAAAAAGGGTGCAAAATACCCCGTGAAAAATTGGTTGCCATGATGCATATAACGGTAAAATTATTCAAGGTTTGGGAATTATAAGAAGTGATTGAGAGACTCGAATTTTAATGATATAATTACGATTGCGAGTCGGTAATAATTCATTGATTTGAGTTATTATCACGGGCTTCAAATACTCCAATATTTGAAGCCTTTTTTCTTATAAAAATCTCTCATTTTTTCCATTATTTTTACTCTAAGAACATGCAAGCAGGGTTCGTATCTGGAAGATTTATAAAGCCCGCTTTTGTGAGCCATTCTTTGTCAATCAGTTCTACATACCCTTGGTTGTAGCTCCAGATAGTCAGATATTTGTATCCGTGTTCGTTTTTGTAGCGTTTAAGCTCCTCAACTACGGATAAAAATGTTTCTTCGTTGCGGAATTGGAATTTTACATTGTAAACCCTGTCATCTGGATACCATGTAAGCTGTTCTGGTGCGACAGCCATCGTTGACAATGTACCAATCGGAGCTTCGTTTGCGTACACTTCAATTCTGTTGTCGGTGTAGCGTTCGCTCGGCTCATATCTGAACTGTATTCCCATGAGTTTTTCTCCTTTCTACCATTCCTCGGAAATCTCGGAAATGATGTCATATAATTTGTTTCTGGCGATGGTATTCTCTTGAAAATCGCACATTCTTGAAAGACATGCTAAATATCTGTAAGTGATAGACCAATCATTCAGCATATCCCAACCGTCATAGACCAACTGAAAATGATTTCTGAATACGATTTCTTTCGGCTTTTCTTCTGCATCTTTCAGCATCATCTTCGCCAATTCCAACAGATTAGAATACATTTCACGGTCGTATGTTTCAATGCAGGCATCTCTGCAATTTTCGATACGGTCTACGATGCTTTTAAGTTGGCTTAAAAGGTACGGTACAAGATTTTCATTGCCTTTAACTGTTGCGGTAGAACTACCGTAATAGATGCAATACTCGACAAGAGGTTTGAAGTTGCTGTGTCTTGAACCCCAGTTAGTTCCTGCGGAATTTTCAGAGAACACCGCATCGAGCGTTTTTTGAACACCGCCCTGCTCATTGTCTGGGTAAAGATTACATCTAATAATTGCCTTTGCTTCTTCATTTTTAGGGAGAAGCCCGTCCATTAAGATGTTTTCGATAATATAAGACGATGAACGCTGTGTTTTGTCTGCCAAGTCGTCAATTCTTGTTTCGATGAATTTCTTTGCGTATTCGCTCGAATAATAAAACATCTTCTGAATTTTCTTAATTGCCATAGCGTTTCTGCTCCTTTCGTAGAGTGCTTTGCAAGTTGCTAAAGATTGCTAGCAACTTGCTAGCCTAATTATATTATACAACATTTTTTCTCAAATGCAACACATTCTCAAAAAAATTTTTGCAGGCTACTTTTATAATTTAGACGACCATTAGACCGAATATTACAAAAAATTGTACGACCTTTAATTATAATATGTCGGTTTGTGTCGAAAGATGGAGAAAATTTTTCAGATACCATTCCTAGCACCGCCACTTCTGGCGTTGGTCTGCCCGAACTCCACAGACCACCTGCCCCATGCAGGGCAGGAAGTGGAGAGATGGAGAGAACCCCAAACCCCTTTAAAAAGGGGCTTTTTCTTTATCGCCATTTCACAGATATTCTCCTTTGCTGTAAATTATCCGTTTTTCGGTAGTCGGTTTGCTTTTGTGCATCGTAACAGTTTCCTTTCTTGATGCAAGGGTAAAATGCACGCCCTACGGGTCGCCCTTGCATCAATTCATCCCAACAGTTTCGGAAGATGCACGCAAACCCGAAAGACTACCGAGAAACTCAGAAACAATTTACAAATCGAAAGGAGAAAAAAGCCTATGAAATATGCGATTACGAAAACTTAAAACGCTCCCCTCAGAGCAACCTCAAAATCTTGAAACAATTTACAAAAGGCGTTGGCGAGCCTTACACATCAGAAAAGGAGAATACAAACATGACTAATGAACAGATTATTTTTAACAACAGTATTGAGCTTATGGATGCAGGTATCATCCGAAGCACGGGCAGGACTATTATTGTAGAGGATGAAAACGGGCAGAAAACGGAAATGCAAGAACCAGAACCAATCCATACATACCAAGCATGGAAACAGCTCGGTTATCAAGTCCAGAGAGGGCAGAAAGCGAAAGCATCCCTTTTAATTTGGAAACACACGGTAAAAAAGGCGAAGCAGGAGCAGGACGAGGACGAAGAAAAAATGTTTATGACAAAGGCGTTTTTCTTCACTTTCGACCAAGTAGAACCAATCGAAGAAAAAAACGCTGATATATAATATAAGGAGCGATGGCACGCAATAGAAAGTGAGGTAATTTTATGAGACATAATTTTTATATCGGGCAGGAGTTATATTGGCATATAAACGATTTTGAGGGTAATAGATACATACGATGCTTTATAACAGAGGTATATTCCGACCATGCAATCGCAAGAACGCAGGGGAACGAGTGTAAAGCGTATGATGATATGAATTTATGGATTGATTGGGATAATGAAATGGACTTTTTTGATGCTTCTATCCTCAAAATTCAATTAGCAGGGTTTTAAACCCTGCTTTTTTCTGGGGAGCCGAGCCGAACCATCCCCAGACCCCTACCCCAATTCTTGGAAACCGAGAATTTCTTGATATACCGTTAATTATTCGTAAAATGTAGAATGGAGAAAGGGGGATTGTGAATGGATGATAATTTTATGGTTGCTACATGGAAAATTGCAGGCGTGAAAAGAATTTTGCAGGCATTACAGACAACACAGCTCGAAAATGCTCTTGATGATAATGTTTGTTTTGTGCTGTCGGAATGTCTGGGCGATGCTTTGAAGTTGTTGGAAACAGCCTAATTATTAAAAGTTCGTATTTTAGAGAAAATACGAACCGTAATTTGTTGATTTTCTGCGGTTCTATGATATAATTTTATATTATACGAACTTTTCAAGGAGAAAATACGAACTTATGGCAAATAAAACGACCGTTGCTCTTACATTGGAGCAATTCAAAGAAATCATTGATACCATGCGTGCAGGCGGTTCTGGTTTCCGTCCAAATGATAGAATTGCTACGATTTTAATTTTGCAGGCTAATCTGGGGCTACGCATCGAAGATGTTTTAAGGCTTCATTTATCAGATATTGTAAAAGATGGGGCTAATTATAGGCTTGATATTATTGAACAGAAAACAAAGAAAAAGCGTGTTTTCATTGTACCGTTGGCGGTGTATCAGTTTATTTATATGTATTGTAATGAAAATAATATAAAGAAAACCGATATTATTTTTCCGTTGACTACTAGGGCGGTACAAAAATACTTAAAAAAGGTTGCTGACTATCTGGGAATGGAGAATGTGGGAACGCACTCTTTCAGAAAGTTTTTTGCATCCGATGTATATGAGAACAACAACCATGATATAGAGCTTGTAAGGGAATTATTACAGCACAGCTCCACAGCTACGACACAAAGATATATAAAACGGTCGGCAAAACGGGTTGAAGATGCAATTCAAAATCATATAGTGATTGTGTAGCAAGGAAAAAAAGCGGAAAAACTTTCGGATCGGACGGAGCGAAGCTCCTCATCCGAAAGTTTTAACCGCTTTTTCTTTATTCTGTCTTGTGCAGGCGTTTAGCGTACTCCATCAGCCTATTTTTCATTTTTTCATCAAAAGAAAGTTCTTTTGATGCGGATGTAATACTCTTGAAGCGTATTTGCACATTAAAATCTATATAATATCCGTTATCCTGCTTGTAAACATACCCGTAATCGTGGCGTGATGCGGATGGGCGGTCAAACTGTGTGTTTTTTAACAGATATTCTTCAAAGAAGTTTCTATTATAAAGATGATAACATACAACATCGCCATCCTTTTTTATAATGATATAGCCACCAGAAGCATTATCCAATCCATCCCATTCAGCACCAGGGGTCATTCCGAGAGCTGTCGCACATAGCAATTTTTTGAATTTGTAATGATATATGTTTTTCTTGCGATATGATAACGGGTTTGTAAATTCCAAAATATCACAGAGCAAGCCACAATCATATATTTTATCTGCTATGTACTTAAAATGATTTAAAATCATAGTTCCGTATAGTTCAGGTAATCGGCTGTCTATCATTACCAGATTATCTTCAAATACATCACTTCTCATAGAATGATATGTTACATCGGATGCAATAGAGAAAAGGGCATCCATACGGGCAACCATGTATTCAGTTGCAACGGTTTTATCAATGGAGTTGATTTTTTCCATATCTGCATCAGTTATTCCATCAATTTTATAGACAAAACGAGTATTTTTTCCTGCGTTTAGTAATGTTGGTGGGTTTCCAATGTCAGATTTAACCGAAAAGCCGACAATAGGCTCATATCCTGTGTTAATATCGTGTATTTGCATGGTTAAATCTTTTTTTGTAGAGGATGGAGCTTTTATTTTGGTAAGATGCAGATTTTCCATGATTTCGTCAGCTTCACTAATAGAAAAAGCTCCTGCATTTCCACCCTCAAATGTTTTTGTGTATAAAATCTCGATAGGGTCAGCAAGACTATCATTCTCGATTTCGTCTATCTGCTGTCCGTTCTGGAAGATTTTGATTTTATTTCCCGTGTAATAGTCGGTTGTTGCTGTTTCTTCTCTTATGAGCTTGATTATAGGGAAGTATATATTATCTAGCCTTTCTACATTTTCATCCGCAGCATACACTTTTCCCTCTTTTAAGAGTTTTATAAATGCGTATAATTCCGACCATTCGCCTTTATTTGCATTTTTCATCTAATAACACCTTTATTTCCTTTGCGATGGCTTCAATTACATTGACGGTAACACTATTTCCGAATTGCTTATATAAATGAGTGTCGGCAAGTTCAAGTTTAAAATCTTCTGGGAAACCTTGCAGGCGTGCCCATTCTCTAGGGGTCATTTTTCGGATGCTATCTTTGTTAATTTCCCCTTTTATATGCGTTGTAGGTATCATAGAGTGTTCTCTCTCGTCTTTTATTAGATTACCCTCTCTACCCATGCCACCGCATACAATCGTTCCTGCAATTCCATCTAAATCACGGACAACATAACCGAAACCGTGTCCTTTAGCTTCATGGCGTTGACGGTGGTTTATAAGTGTCTGCATATATGTATCAGACAAATAATATTTTGATGGGATTGGTGCAGGGTCTAATATATCACGGATGCACACATTATCTTTTGTTCCCGTAGGGAAAATAAAACCATCTGGAACATAGTCATTTAAAAGGTCGTTTCTGATACATACTAAATAAATTCGTTCACGGTTCTGCGGTACTCCAAAATCTTTACTATTGAGAATTTTGTTATATACAGTATAACCAATCTGTTCAAAAGCTCCTTTTATTACTTTAAATGTTCGTCCTTTATCATGGATGGTAAGCCCTTTTACATTCTCACAGAAGATGATTTTAGGTTTGTGGTATTCGCAAATTCGCACAACATCTTGGAACAATGTTCCACGACATTTTCCCTTGTAGTCATCATCAAAGCCCATGTGTTTTCCTGCCATTGAGAACGCTTGGCATGGGAAACCCGCAAGGCAAATTTCAAACGGGGGGATGTCTTTTTCATCAATTTGTGTTATATCTCCTGCAATCTCGAAAGGGTCTTCATAGTTTGCTTTATATGTTTTCTGGGCGAACTCGTCCCACTCACTAACAAATACAGTTTCGATTTCATCTCCGAAAGCATTATCAAATCCGCGTCTAATTCCACCAATTCCTGCAAATAAATCAATGGAACGGTACTTCGGGTCACTCATGGTAATCTCCTTTTTTTTCGTATTTAGTCTAAACCTAATAATTTTCTAAGTGCTTCTGGCATTTCTGCTTTTAGGTCTACTTCCTCATAACCCATGATAGCGACAAATTCATCATATCTCTTTTTAAGTCCCTGCATCGGGATAATAAATTGAGGTATGAAGCAATCTTTTGTCATAATACAGCCATCATGCAAGACATAATCTTGATTTACAGCAAATGTTTCACTCTCAAAATTCCATATGAAAGAACTGTAATCACGGTATTTTTCGGGAATGAAGCTGTGAAATGCTACTTTCTTCATGTCGGGGTTCAGCTCTGTTCCTTGCTGTCCGTCCGTCATAAAGCAAATCATATTATTATTAAAATCTAAAGATATACTTTTCATGTGGTTACTCCTTGCTTTTTGGGGTATTCTATCAAATTATGTGTCCGATAAACGCCCCTTTTTTAATGGTTTAAAACGGTTTTTTACCATTAAATACTATTAGAAAACTATATGCGTTCTCCCGTATCTTTTGAAACAAGAGTGATTTCTACATCATATCCGAGGGCTTCTGCTATCTGTCGGAAGTCGCTTTCACAAAAGTTATTGCGTTTGAATTTGTTGCTAATATTAGAAGCGGAGCAATCAATCAGTTTTCCAAGTTGGGAAAGTTTCATATCATTATTTTTTACCATTGCAATTCTAAGTTTTTCTACAATTATATTTGTATTATGTTCAGCCATATTATCTCCTTTATTGAATAAAATACATTAAAATAAATTATTATAATGTATTTTAATGTAAAATAATTTGTTATAGTCCATGATTTTCAATGTATTCTTCGACAGCAAGACATATAAAGTCTGGGAGCTTTCTATGTTCTTTCTGTGATGCTTCGATGAAGCGTTCCTTTTGTGCAGGCGTACAAGTCAAGCTGAATTGCACTTTTCTTTCTTTTTCATCAACTGAACCCCTGCCGAGAGTTCCGCCCTTACTACCCTTTTTAGGTTTTGGGGTGTAATACTTGCTATAACTTCTATTAGGGTCAATTTCCGCTGTTTCTGTCTTTGTAGGCTTTGTTCTGGTAGGCTTCTTAGGTTCAGCCTTTACGGTAGGTTCTTCGATGCTGACAGTTTCCTCAATATCAGCTCCAAAGTCCAGACCGTCAGCGACACCAAAACCGCTTGTTGTCTTTTCTTCTTTTTTTCTCATTATTTCGCTCCTTTCAGAAGTTCCTCTGTAAAGGCTTTATAGTCTTCTGCGGTCGTACAATTTGGGGCGTATTTAATCAATGTTGTTCGTGTTGCTTGTGCTTTCTGGGCGTTTGTGCTTTCACGAATGGTTGTTTCAAATACTTTTGTTCCCATCATTGAAGCAATATCATCAAGTGAGGTTTTAACCTCTTGAGCGAGCTTCTGACGACCTTTATATTTTACAAGAAGCAATCCTGCAACCTCTAATTTTGGATTGTTTCTTTTCTTGATTTTTACAAGTGTTTTGTTAAGGTCGGAAAGTCCTTGGATTGCGTAGCGGTCGGCTGTAATTGGAATTACTACCTTGTCGGATGCAATAAGACAGTTTTTCAAGAGTTTATTATCCGCAGGTGCTGTATCTATTACAACATATTCATATCCCTCTAATTTCTCCAACGCTTCTTGTAAAATGAAATATTCATCCCCATCATTTGGGAGTGAAGTGTCTGCTGTTTTTAATTCTGGGTCAGATGCAACAATATCTCCGATTTCGGTATGTTGTATCGCATCCATGATTGGTAAAGGGTCTTCTCTATCGAGTACAACATCATATAAAGTTGCTGTGTCCTTGGAAATGGCACGGTATGTATCAGTGCTGTTTCCTTGTGGGTCGGCATCAATTAAAAGCGTTTTATGTCCATTTGCTTCTAAAATGGATGCTAAAGCTGTTGCGGTGGTTGTTTTACCAATTCCACCCTTTTGATTGGCTATACATATTACTTGCAAATTCAATCCTCCTTTTGCTTGATTAAAATAATTTATTTTAATGTATTTTAATTTATTATAATTTATTTTACATTATTATAACTTATTATAAATTATTATAAAGTAAAAAAATAAAATTTCAAGTGAAAAACACAAAAATATCGAAAAAATTTTCATTTTTAAGTGAAAAAGGATTGATTTTGAAAAGAGAATGACATAAAATAGAGGGTAAGAAGTTAAGAACGAAAAAACCGCATCCATTTGGCGATGGATACGGTTCTGTGATTTCGTTTTTGCTTTCCAAGAGAATTTGGCGTTTCTCTTGGGGTATGTGCTTGGAACACATACATAACTAATGTTTTACAACTAAACACGCACTACACACGCTTTAGCTTTTATAACAATTATAAGGGTTTTATTAAGTGTTGTCAATCGCAACATCTAGTAAAATCAAGGGTTTATGGCTCAATATGGACGATTTTGCCCTAGGGAAGTTTTAGTGTGTATGTGTTATTGGTGTTCGCATACATACTTTTTTTACGCCCTAATTTCATATTGAGAGAGTGGAAATGCCCTTGATAGGCTCTATAAATACTATGGTGGTGTGGCTAAGCCTAAGCAATGAATTAGCCCGTAGGACAAGCACTTCCCCTTGTTATGATACTTGTTCTCCGTCAAGGAGCTGACAGCACTCCTAAAAATGCTATGCGGAGGGATAAGCAATACCGAAAGGTAGACAATTTGAACCTATGTCATGGGTTGCTCGTGACTTAGTGGTTCATCTTATGCAACAAGGGTTAAAGCGAAGAACCGAGACTATACGGTCTAGTTATAGGCTTTTAAGCAGGCAGTCCGTCATTTCTAGGACTGCTTTTTGCTCTGCTTCCCTCAACTGCCAGTCTAGTTTAGGCTTCGCCTTGGCAAAGTCAAGTGTTTTGATAAAAAAAACTTCATTTGCAGGGCAAAAACAGAAAAAATATGGTGTGGTGGAACTATCAAAAAGTGGGAGAGTGGGGTTCATGTATAATAAGGATGTAAATAATATATTTGATGTAGGATGCTTCAAGGATATAGTTCTGGGGGCTATGGTCGCTTCGATGGAGCGTGCAGGATTACGAAAAACACATAAAATTGATGTTTTGTATCATGCCTGCGATGTTCTGGATGAAATGAAAGCAGAAGAACTTGAAAAGATGTATCACGACTATATAAGAGATAATATGTAGGGTAGGAGAGTAGAAAAATAATTTATTTTACATTATAATAATTTATTTTAATGTATTTTAATGAAAAATATTCATGGAAAAGGAGCTATGCAGAACATAGCCCCTCTTTTTTATAATAAGATGCAATTTATATATTTGTCGTCCATTGATACGATTTTGAGCTTTGAACCGTGCTGAATGTCTACTTCATAATAAAACTGTTCATCGTTTACATTTCCAAGATAGACAGCCTGCGTTCCTGCTGGTACATATATTCTTAAATGGTATTGAGAATTGCTTTCATGCCCTTTTACAAGGGATGTTTGAAGAAATGATTTTTCGTAAAGGTCAACGCCTTTCATGTTCTTTGCGTTCTCCTGCATAACTTAAATACAGCTTCCCCAACCGCCCTATAAACGGCCAGAGGGCATTTTGTTGGTT
>CAYFRC010000024.1:11494-13984 GCA_964345325.1 uncultured Oscillospiraceae bacterium | reverse complement strand
GTTCCATCACTACTCGACAATGGATCGTTGATATATTTTAGATTGAGAATAGTATCATCCGTCGGGTCGGGCGCGGGCGTCTCTTCGGGCGCAGGCGTCTCTTCGGGCGCGGGCGTCTCTTCCGACGCAGGCGCATCTTCGGGCGCGGGCGTCTCTTCGGACGCAGGCGCATCTTCGGGTGCGGGCGTCTCTTCGGACGCGGGCGCATCTTCAGGCGCGGGCGCTTCTTCAGATGCGGGCGCTTCCGCAGGCAAGGATTCCTCCACCTGCTGCACAGCCTCCTGCGAAAGTACTTCCGCAGCCTCTGCCAGCGCGGGTGCCACATTGGATACGAGCATCATGAACGTCAACAGGATGCTGAGGTATCTTCGTAACCTGGCTGTAGTAATCATACATATCCTCCCTGAATCTCATTCAGAACATACTTCGGTCTGTTTTCCTCTGCGGCACCGATCAGGTCGCCGGTTTGAAAACAATGGTGAAGCCGGTATCCGCAGAGCCGGTGATCTCGCCGATCAATCCCTCGGGATTCGTCACCTCGACGGAAAATTCGTTCGTACCGGCGATCGCTTCGCCATCCCACGCCAACTCCGACATCACAAAGTGGCGGAAGCGCGGCGCATTCTCGGCATCTCCAAAGAGGGTCAGAAGGTTCACGCCCTCCTCGGGAACGGTTTCCACCGTCGCGGTTGCGCTGTGGCTCGCAAATTCGTCGTCCTTCGCCCAGGAAGTCATCGAGAGCGTCAGCTCAAACGGAACGGGCTCCACGCCGTCAAACTCGACCGCCACGGCAGGCACGATCTGCTGCGACAGCGTCCGCCTGCGGTGGGAATAGGTCGTGCCGTGGGCAGGGTCTTCCGATTCGGAAGCGGATACGGCGTAGCTGATGCCTTCTGCCAGAAAATACGCGGAATCCTTCGCAGAAAGCAGGTACACTGCTTTGCTTCCGTCGGCGTTCTCCGCCGGCACCAGGATTTCGCCCGTCGCACGGAGTATGCGCGCGTCATCCCCCGCCTGTGCGGGCAGCTCCACCACCAGAGGATAGCTTTCCTCTGTGTCCGCGTTGACGAAGTCGTATTCGTACGATATGTCCTGCGGAGCCCGCGTCGGCCCATTCACCCAGGTGACGGTCACCCGAAACCGACGTAGGTCGATTTTGTCCGTCTCCGCGAGTGCCCCCGCCGCAAGCAGGCACGTGACCAAAAGTGCAGCAAGGATTCTCCCAAACAGTTCCCCGGTCTTCATCTGAATCCCCCTTATTCATAAGCCCCCGAAGGTGCTCTTTGTCAAAAAAATAGCCGGAAATCCGGGTGCGCTGTCTCTGGAATTCCGACCAATACGCTAACTATATACAATTATACACGAGTTGGAGGAAAAAGTAATACCCGCGCGCAAAAAAAAATAAATATAACAAAGGCTATACCGAAAGCGAATCCATGGGATGCCATATGCCCGCAACACGGGGTGTGCGGCGGACATACGACATTTTATTCCCCCGTATGGATGCGGATCGCGGGGCGCACGCCGACATCGGCATGGTCCACATCGTCGTAGAACACACTGCCGTCCTGCCGAACGACGGTCGCACTCTTTAAGGTATATCCGGCATCCGCAAGGTACCACCAGCAAAAGCCGTTTTCCCACACGTGTACGCCGCGCTTTTCCGCATATGCCGTCGCGCGCGCAGGCAAAGCGCCCTGTATATCGCCCAGCAGGTCGTCCTTGGAGAGCAGAAACACGCCGTCCATTAGGTACGCGGCTTCTTCCGCAGAAAAAGCATCGCGCAAAAAGGTACCGTTCAGCCACGCGTTGAGCGAACAGGTTTCCCACGTCGTTTCCTCATATGAAGTGTTATACGGCAGCGCGTCGATCGCCTTTTCCGAAAGCAGGAGGAGCGAATCCGCCTCCTTTTGCAGCACGATCCACCGTATATCCTCCCCCGCATAGCGCCCGAATGTCAGCAGGTCGCCTTCGGAATAGGCGCGATATGGATTCTCCCGCACGATGGGGACGCCAGATGGATAGGTTACGCGCATCTCGGCGCGCGGCGCATTGTAAAACACGTCGATCAGTTCGCCATTGCGATCGAGCGTCGTGGAAATGCCGCCATCGATTTGCCCCTGCGCCCAGATGGAAAAGCCGCTCAGGAGGATCTCGTAGAGGAAGGCGTTATACGCCTCCTCGGAAACCTCCAGAAATACCTGCGACGCCGTGCCGTCCCGTTCGATGTCGATATAGGCGTAGTCCCAGCCGTATATCGGCATGTCGGATTCGGCAAGGCACGGCATCTGCAGGAGAAACAGCAGGCACAGGGCGAAAACACTAAGCCTTTTCAAAGCAGAGCATGTCCTCCCTCGCGAGCGTCTTCACCTTTTCGCCGAGCTTGATGGAGCCCGACAGGATTTCCTCGCTCAGCGCGTCCTCTACCATGCGCTGGATCGCGCGGCGCAGGGGTCTTGCGCCGTACTGCTCGTCAAATCCCGCCTGCGC
>CAYFRC010000024.1:2140-11484 GCA_964345325.1 uncultured Oscillospiraceae bacterium | reverse complement strand
GACGTCATCATCGAACGAAAGGTCTATGCCCCGTTCCTTCAGCCGCACCGCGACCCCCTCCAGCATGAGGCGCGCGATCTCGTCGATGTGCTCCTGTTCCAGCGCGTGGAACACGATGGTCTCGTCCACGCGGTTCAGGAACTCGGGGCGGAACACCTTTTTCAGCTCCGCCATCACGTTTTCCTTCATGGTCTCGTAGTCTTTTTCGCTCTTGACGCTCCCGCCAAAACCGACTACGCGCTGTTTTTGTATCGTGTGCGCGCCGGCGTTGGATGTCATCACGATTACGGCGTTCTTGAAGTCCACCACGCGCCCCTTGCCGTCGGTGAGCCTGCCGTCCTCCAATATTTGCAACAGAATGTTGAAAACATCGGGGTGCGCTTTTTCGACCTCGTCGAGCAATATCACGCTGTAGGGCTTTCTGCGCACCTTTTCGGTGAGCTGTCCGCCCTCGTCGTAGCCCACGTAGCCCGGGGGCGAGCCGATCATGCGCGATACGGAGTGCTTTTCCATGTATTCGGACATATCGATGCGGATCATGCTGTCCTCGTCGCCAAAGAGCGCCTCGCCGAGCGCCTTGCACAGCTCCGTCTTTCCGACGCCGGTCGGTCCAAGGAAGATGAACGACCCGATCGGCCTGCGCGGGTCCTTGAGCCCCGCGCGCGCGCGCCGTATCGCCTTACTCACGGCTTTTACCGCCTCGTCCTGCCCGATCACGCGCTTATGCAGGATATCTTCGAGGTGCAGCAGGCGCGTCGCCTCGTCCTCCGTCATACGCGTGACGGGGATGCCCGTCCACGCGGAGACGATTCGCGAGACTTCGTCCTCGCCGACGGTCTCGATGCGCTCGTCCCGCATCTGCTCCCATTCCTTGCGCCGCAGCGTCATTTCGTTCTGAAGGGATTTTTTCGTGTCGCGCAGCTTCGCTGCCTTTTCAAAGTCCTCGTTGGAGACGGCCTCGCCCGTTTCCTTATTGATCTCGTCCAACTTCATTTCGAGTTCTTTCATGTCGGGCGGCGCGGTGAACGCCTTGATGCGCACGCGCGAAGCCGCCTCGTCGATGAGGTCGATCGCCTTGTCGGGCAGGAATCTGTCCGTAATATATCGATCCGAAAGCTCCACCGCGGCGCGAATCGCCGCGTCCGTGATGCGCACCCTGTGGTGCGCCTCGTACCTGTCGCGCAGCCCCATCAAAATCTCGACGGCTTCCTCGCGCGTCGGTTCGCCAACGAGCACCGTCTGGAACCGCCTCGCGAGGGCGGCATCCTTTTCGATGTGCTTACTGTATTCGGAGATCGAGGTCGCGCCGATCACCTGCAGTTCGCCGCGCGTCAGCATGGGCTTTAGGATCGCCGCCGCGTCGATCGCGCCCTCCGACGCGCCCGCGCCGACGATGGTATGCAATTCGTCGATAAACAGCACGATATTGCCCGCGTCCAAAACTTCCTTCATCGTGTTCTTCAGCCGCTCCTCAAATTCGCCGCGATACTTCGCGCCGGCGAGCATGCCGGGGAGATCCACCGTCATGATGCGCTTGCCGCGCAAAATCTCGGGGATCGAGCCCTCCGCGATGCGCTGTGCGAGCCCCTCCGCGACGGAGGTCTTGCCGACGCCCGGCTCCCCGATCAACACGGGGTTGTTCTTCGTCCTGCGGGAGAGAATCTGCACGATGCGCTCGATCTCGTTTACCCTGCCGATCACGGGGTCGAGTTCGCCCGCGAGGGCGGCCTTGGTGAGATCGCGCGCATACTGCGCCAGCATCGGCGCATCCTTGCCCTCCGCGCGGAATTTTCCGTCCGCATCTTCGCTGCGCATGCTGCGCAGGATCGTCTCCCGCGCGCGGTTGAGGTCCAGCCCCATTTTCATGAGCACCTGCGCCGCGCCGCCCTCCCGTTCGCGCATGAGCGCGAGCAGAAGGTGCTCCGCGCCGATGTAATTGTGCCCCAGTGCCTGCGCCTCTTTCGCGCTCTGCTCCAGAACCTTTTTGCTGCGCGGCGTGTAGCTTCCGGGGCGCACCTGCTGCGCGGGCTCGTTTTTGCCGAGCATCGTTTCGATCTCGGCGCGCGCCGCCTCCTGCGAGATGTGCTGCAGCGCTTCGCGGCATATGCCGGAATCCGACAGCAACCCCAGCAGCAGATGTTCCGTACCGATATAATTTTTTCCGAGCTGCCCCGCTTCCTTCGCGGCGGCATTCAACGCCTTTTGTGCGCGCTCCGTAAATCCGGGAAGTGCCATATGGAACTCCTTTCACTTGCCTCTGTCTTCGTATTTTGTATCCTAAATGGGTTCGCGCCTCGCGCCCTGCACGGAGATGCGCTTTCTGAGCTGTTCCGCCCTATACATATCGCCTTCGAGCGTGCGCAATTCGCGCCCCGCCTGCATGCCCAGCGAGGAGGGCTGCAAATCCATCATCATGTTGTCTATCGCCGAAAGCTCTATGCGCAGCGCGCCCAGAGACGCGCCGAGCCTGAGGTCCGCATATCGGTTCATAAATTCCCGAAGCGACATGAGCCTTGCGTTTCCGCAGATGCCCGCCGATCGCATGATCGAATCCATCAGCGGGATAAAGCCGGTTCGCTTCATGTTTTCGCGGATGGAGCGCTCCCTGTCCGCGATCTGCAGCGCGGTCGAGGAGACGGTTTTTATGATGTCGTCCTCGCTCCTACCGAGCGTCGCCTGGTTCGACAGCAGATACAGTCCCCCCATCGCGTCGCTGCCGCTTCCGTACAGCCCGCGCAGGGAAAGCCCGATTTTGTTGACGCTTTTAATGATCTGCGGCATCTGCCTTGCGCGGGAGAGCCCGAACAGGTGCATCGTCACCGTCGCGCGAAGCCCCGTGCCGACGATCGTCGGCGAGGACGTGAGATACCCAAGCTGCGTATCAAACGCATATGCGGCGCTCGCGCCCATGATTTCGTCCGCGTGAAACGCCTTTTCCGCAGCCTGTTCCAGCTGCAATCCTTCCATTAATCCCTGCAGCCGCAGGTGATCCTCCTCGTTCACCATAACGGTGACGGAATCGTCCTCCGAGATTAGTGCCGCCGCGCGCTGCACGTTCTTCAGAAGGTCGTGCGAAATGAGTTGGTGGTCGAGCAGGCTGCCGCGCTCGTTTTCGCCCATATCCGCCATGCGCTTGACGCAGTAATCGCGCGTTTCCCCCGCCGCTTCGAGCGATTCCATCGCGCGGCAGATGCACTCGGCGGCATCGGTATCCGTCATCGTTCGGACGAACGGCAGGTCGAGCCAGTTGCGCGACAGGCGGACGCGAGAGTTGACGACGACGTCCTGTTCGGGCGCCATGTTCTCAGGCATTCTCCTCCGCCTCCCCGATCTCCGATTTGAGCAGGCGGATTTTGTCGCGCAGCGCCGCCGCCTGTTCGTATTCCTCCTGCGAAATCGCGACGGATAGCTCCTGCCGAAGCCTTTCGATCTGCATTTTTACCGTAACGTTTTCATCGGGGCTCACGGGCACGCGCCCGATGTGCTGCGTCTGCCCGTGTATGCGCTTCAATACGCCGTCCAGCGGCTCCCGAAACGCGCGGTAGCAGGATGCGCAGCCCAAAAGCCCCGCCTCCCGAAAGTCGTCATACGTCGTTCCGCACTGAAAGCATACGATGTCGTAGCTCTCCTCGCCCGCAAAGCCGAGCTTTTCGATTTCCTGATCCTGCTCCCCCCCGTCCGTAGCGCCGACGGAGCGCAAGACGGTTTCGAGGTCGAACCCGGGCAAATCGAGCCCCGGCAGTTGTTTGCGCATTTCCATCATGCAGCTTCGGCAGATGTTGCGCTCTTTTTTTTCGCCGTTCACGATGGTTACGAGCCGAATTTCCGCGGGGTTTACGCCGCATTCATCACACATCATCATTTTTTCTCTCCTCCCGATTTCGGAACGCCTGCGTCAGCATGCTCTTGAGAACCGCCGCGCGCAGGATGTCTTTTGCGGATATGGGCAGCGCGAGCGCGTTCTTGCCGACCGCCACGCGCATGAGTTTCGCCTCCGAAAGCGTCACGATATCGCGCTCGTATACGTGCCGAATGATCGCGACCGCCGTGTCCTCGTCCACCTGGTTGTCGATGCGCCGAAGGAGCATGTCCAACAGGTTCCCGTCCTTCGGCACGGACATGCGAAGCACCTTTACGAAACCGCCGCCGCCGCGCCTGCTCTCGATGATATACCCGTGTTCGACGGAAAAGCGCGTCGCGAGCACGTAATTGATCTGCGACGGCGCGCAGCCGAAGTGCTGTGCGAGCTCGTTGCGCTTGAACTCGACCGACGTTTCCTCCGTCATCATTTCCTTGATGAAATTTTCTATTGTATCCGAAAGTCTGCTCATGATCATCCCTCTTTGACTATTCCTGACTTTATTATACTGGCATATGCCGACAAATGCAAGCCTTTTCCGATGATTTAACCTGAATTCCCTCGATATTGTGGTATACTTTTTGTGGGATAAGAAAATTTATGCGACGCAACCCCGCCCCCCATATGCTATAATGCTTGCATGAGGTGAATGCGATATGAAGTATACGGAAATCCGCTCCCTGGCGAACCGCCTGCGCGAAAACATCGGTAAAGTGCTCGTCGGCGGAGACGAGACGGTGGAAATGCTCCTGTGCGCCTTAATCGCAAAGGGCCACGTTCTCTTGGAGGATGTGCCTGGCACGGGCAAGACCGTGCTGGCAAAGTCCCTCGCGAAGTCTTTGGATGTGTCCTTTTCGCGCATTCAGTTTACGCCGGACCTTTTGCCCGGCGACGTGACGGGGCTGAGCGCCTATAACGCGGAGGCGGGCGAATTCTCGTTCCGACCGGGACCCGTCTTTACGAACGTTTTGCTGGCGGACGAGATCAACCGCGCGACGCCGAGGACGCAGTCCTCCCTCTTGGAGTGCATGGAGGAACGGCAGGTGACGCTCGACGGCGTCACGCGCAAGCTCGACGAGCCTTTCGTCGTCATCGCGACGCAAAACCCCGTGGAGACGCAGGGCACCTTCCCGCTACCCGAGGCGCAGCTCGACCGCTTTCTGATGCGGCTGAAGCCCGGCTACCCCACCTCGGCAAACGCGGTCGAGATCCTCTCGCGCTTCATCCGAAACGATCCGCTCGCGTCTCTTGCGCCCTGCGCTACGAAGCAGGACATTTTGGGCGCGCAGTCCGCCTTTTCCGAGGCGTACGTATCGCAGGCGGTGCTCGAATACATCGTAGCCATCGCCGAAACCACGAGGAGGCTCGAAAACGTGCAGCTGGGCGTAAGCCCGCGCGGTACGCTCGCCCTCATGCGCGCGAGCCAGGCGCTTGCGCTCATCCGCGGGCGCGATTTTGTGACGCCGGACGACGTGAAATACCTCGCCGTGCCCGTGCTCGCGCACAGGGTGATCGTGCGCGGGCTGTACGAGCGCACGGGGCAGGCGGAACAGGCGATCCGCGACGCGCTCGACATGACCGCCGCGCCGACGGAAGACCCCAAGGAGGCATAAGGTGAACGCCCTTTGGCTCCTGTTTGTGGCAGCTTTGCTCGCGTTCGCGCAGGCGCTGGTGTTTTCGCTGTTCAACCTGCGTGGGCTGACCTATTCGCGCGCCTTCGACCGCAAGAGCGCCCACGAGGGCGAACAGGTCGAACGTATCGAAATTCTGCACAACCGAAAGCCCCTGCCCGTGCCGTGGCTCCGCGCGGAATCGCGCATATCGCCCAATTTGCAGTTCGGAAAGCTCAAGGCAGAAGAGCGCGAAATCAGCGGTGACAGGTTCCACAAATCGCTGTTCTTTCTCGCGCCGTATTCGAAGGTCACGCGAAGGCACGGCGTAACTTGCCTCAGGCGCGGCTATTACCCGGTGGGCAGCGTCGCGCTGACCGCGAGCGATCTGTTCGCACTCGTCGTCAAGAGCAGGCAGCAGGATTTGCAGGGCGCGCTGTTTGTGTACCCGCGCCTCCTCTCGGACGACGAATTGGAGACGCCCTCGTCGCGCTGGCAGGGCGATATGTCCGTCAGGCGCTGGATCGCGCCCGACCCGTTTTTGACGGCGGGCATTCGCGGCTATCTGCCGGGCGACGCGCTGCGCGACATCCATTGGGGCGCAACCGCGCGCACGGGGCAGCTTCAGATCAAGGTGCGGGATTACACCGCCGACCCGCGCGCGATGGTGCTTCTGAACGTACAGGCGACGGAAAACCAGTGGAACGACTTGATGGATTACGAGCAGGAGGAGATCGAGCAGGGGCTTCGCATCGCGGCGACACTCTGTATGCGCGCGCTCGAATGCGGCGTGGATGCGGGCTTCGGCACGAATGCCTGCCTTCTAGGCGAAGAGGGGCAGCGCAAGAGCGTGGTCGTGATGCCGTCGAGGGCTGCGGGGCAGGATACGCTGCTGCTCGAAACCATGGCGCGCCTTTCCATCCACAGGGAGCTCAATTTTACGACGTTTTTGGACGGGCTTTCGACCGTCGCCGATACGGATATCCTGATTTTATCCATGTACGATTCCGAGGCGATCCGCGAAAAGATCGCCATGTTGAAGGGCAACGGCAACAGCGTGGAACTGCTTCCGCTCCGAAGGGAGGCTGCCGTATGAGGCGCATATTGAAAATGCTTTTGCACGCGCTTGCGGGCGCGCTTTGCGTCGCGCCCGTCTACGTCTTGATCGCGTGCGAAGGGCTGGACTATGCGCCGTGGGCGTTTTTTATGCCGCTTTTTACGGCGTTCCTCGCCGTCGCATTTTCCTTCGTTCCCGGCAAGATCGGAAACAGGCGCAGAGAGGTTACGATCCTTGCGCCTTCCTCCTCGGGCGGGGATCCGAACCCCGACAGGGAAAGACCTGTCGAAGAGGTGCGCATGAAGGGGATCAGCATCCCGCTCAGGTTCCCCATCGTCCTCCTTTTCGGGCTTACAATATCCGCCTTGCAGCTTTGGGATGCGCATTTCGCGCAGGTTTCGATTGCGGCAAAAATCCTTGCTTTCCTGTGCGGCGTTTTGGGCATCGTCTTTCTTTCGCGCGATGTCGTGGCGGACGAACCCCTCTTCGGGGGCGTGCGCGGCGTGGCAGTCGGCATGGTCTTATACGCGGTCGCATCGCTTGCAGCATTTTTCGTCAAGAGCGAACAGCTAAACGACTGCCTTTTAGGGCTCGTCTGTCTGTTTTTGCTCATGTGCGGCATTTTACTCAACGATCAGTCGCTCGCCGTGGGCGTATCGAGCATGCAGCGCAAAAACCCGCCGCGCTCCATCGTGCGCAGAAACCGCGCGATCCTCGTGCTCTTTGCCATTGTCGCCGCCCTGGTCGCGTACTTTGACAAAGTCCGCGAGGGTGCGGAGGCCGTCGGAAACGTCCTTTGGCGCGCGCTGCTCGCGGTCATCCGCTTCCTGATGCAGTTGTACCCGATGTCCGAACGCGCGGGCGGCGGCAACACGGGCGGGGGCGACATGCTCGGCGCTTTGGAGGGCGGGGAGACCGCGCCCTTCTGGCGATTCATGGAAAAAGTCGCCGTCGTCCTTGCAATCGTCATCGGCTGCGCGCTGCTGCTCCTCCTCCTTCGAGCGATCTATCAAAAACTGCGCGCGCTTTTGCGGATACTGATCGCGAAACTGCGCGAACTTTCCGATTCCATGAGCGAAGACTACCGCGACGAGACGGAGAGCCTCTTCGACACGGAGGACGTGCGCGAGGCGCTTCGGGAGAGCGTCGTCAGGCGGTTGCGGCGCGTATTCGCGCGCGGCAAAAAATGGGAGGCGATGGATCTGCGCGAAAGGGCGCGGCACATCGTAAAGCAGCTGTACAAAAAGTATGAGCAGGCGATCCCGCGCCTTTCGAGCCGAACCGCGCGCGAGGCGCTGTCCGAAATCCCGATGCAGGGCGCGGACAAAGACGCGCTCATCGAACAATACGAAATCGCGCGCTACAGCGAAGACGAACCGGACGGGGCGCTGCTCGAGCAGCTGAAAAAGGCGGTGGGCGCATGACGGAACAGGTCGAATTCAAACTCCGCCACCTTCCGGACTCCCCCGGCTGCTACATCATGAAGTCCGAAGGCAAGATCATCTACGTCGGCAAAGCGAAAAACCTGAAGAACCGCGTGCGGCAGTATTTTCACGGGAACAGGGGGCATTCGCCCAAGGTTCTGTCGATGGTCGAAAAGATCGACGATTTCGATACGGTGCTCGTAGACAGCGAACTGGAAGCGCTGATGTTGGAGAGCAACCTCATCAAGCTGCACCGCCCGTATTACAACATCCTCCTCAAGGATGACAAGCACTACCCCTTCCTGTCGTTTGACGAACGGGAGGATTTCCCGCTCTTGCGCATGCGGCGCAAGCAGGAAAAGGACGGCGCGCGCTATTTCGGACCCTTCCCCGGCGCGACGATGGCGCTCGACCTCGTCCGCGCGCTGTTCCCGCTCAGGCGCTGCGCGCGCCTGCCCGAGCCGAATCCCGCAAACCGCGGCTGCATCTACGCGCAGACGGGGCAATGCATGGCGCCCTGCAAAGGGCGCGTGACGCGCGAGGAGTACCACGAAATGCTGCGCGAGCTCGCCGACTTTTTGAGCGGGCGCAGCGAGAAGGCGATTGCATCCCTGCGCAAACGCATGGCGGAGACCGCCCGCCTCATGCAGTACGAGCTCGCGGCGGAACTGCGCGACAGAATCAAGGCCGCCGAACAGCTCACGCAGGGGCAAAAGGCGATCATCACCTCGGGCGGAGACATGGACGCAGTCGCGACCGTCCCCGAGGGCGCGGACGCGCTCGTGCAGATGCTCTACGTGCGCGGTGGAAGGCTCCTCGGCAGCGAACATTTTGTCCTGCCCCGCTCCGGCGACGAAAGCGCGGGCGCGGTGCTCACATCGTTCCTTTTGCAGTGGTATGCGGACAGCGGCGACATCCCAAGAACCATTCTCCTGAGCGACCCCGCGGACGATGCGGAAACGCTCGAGCAGCTGCTTTCCGAAAGCAGGGGCGGCGCCGTCTCCCTTCACGTTCCGCAGCGCGGCGAAAAAAAGAAGCTCACCGACATGGCGCGCAAAAACATCCTCGATATCGCGCAAAAGCGCGCGGAAAAGCTCTCCCGCAGCTACCAGCGCACGACGGGCGCGCTCGAAGAACTTGCGAGCGAACTGGGGCTGCCCGAGGTACCGCGCCGCATCGAGGGGTTCGACATCTCCAACACGCAGGGCGCGCAGTCGGTCGGCTCGATGGTCGTGTCCATCGACGGCATCGCGGCGAAAAAACAGTATCGGCATTTCCTCATCAAAACCGTGGAAGGCGCGAACGACTTTGCCTCCATGCGCGAGGTCATCTCGAGGCGGTTCCGCCACGGGCTCGCGGAAAAGGCGGAGCGCGAGGCAAAGGGCGAGGACGTG
>CAYFRC010000024.1:0-2130 GCA_964345325.1 uncultured Oscillospiraceae bacterium | reverse complement strand
CTCCGACATGCCCGATCTGATATTGATCGACGTCGGCAGCGGGCAGTTGCGCGAGGCGATCGCTGCCATGCGCGAGGAGGGCGGCGATGTGCCGATGTTCGGGCTCGCCGAGCGCATCGACGAGATCATCCTGCCCTACGGCGACGAGACGCTGCTGCTCGACAGGCACAGCGAGGCTCTGCACCTCATCGAGCGCCTGCGCGACGAGGCGCACAGGTTCGGCATCACGCACCACCGAAAGCTGCGCGCGAAGGTCTCCATGCGCTCGAAATTGGACGGCATTCCGGGCATCGGCGCGAAAAAAAAGCAGGCGCTGATCCGCCATTTCCGAACAGTGGAAGCCGTAAAAAACGCCTCCGTCGAGGAGTTGTGCGAGGTGCCGGGCATTTCGACCAAGCTCGCCGAGGCCATATATCGGCACTTCCACGGCGAAGGGCAGTCCGTGTAAGCATTTTACGAAAATTATACCGTGGGGCAGGCACTTTCGCTATGAAAAACACCCTGTGTAATTAAATTACTCAAGGTGTTTTCCTAAAGCTGCATTGCAGCGTAAAGCATTTCCACAGCACGAATCATTCAATATACTTTCTAATGCCGGTTTTATCTGCTTCCGTGAGAGAAATCAGATATTAGTCAATATAATCGCAACAACGGCAACAGCGATTCCGATGTATTGGTTCAGCTTGAGTTTCTCCCGAAGCGCGGTTCGACTGAGGAGAGTGTTGATAATCATCAGTGCACCGGAACCAATGGGGTAAAGCAGGTATGACGGAACATGGATGAGTGCTGCCATCAGCAGATTGACCGCCAGCGCACCGCAAATACTGCTGAGTACCGCATATGTAAAAGTACGTCGCGGCATGCGAGTAAACTGCTCGATTTTCTTTGAGGAAACAGTGATGAAATAGACCTTTGAAAGGATGGCCAGTGTTGCAAAGCAGGTGATAATCATATCTGTACGCGTTCCGGTAACTGCAATACGATGCTGTATGTCATTGATTGTGCTGTACGCACCATTGAACAATGCCAGCAGCAGAAACCACTTGAATTTATCGAACGTCAAGCCATCGGCTTGCAAACCATTCATATTATAAATAAAAAACGCTGACAACATGAGCAGGATGCCGACAAACTGCGGCAAAGACGGACTATCGCTCCAAATCAGAACTGCCACCAGCAGCGGAATAATAATGTTTCCGAGTTGGCTGGTTAGACTTTGCAGAGAGTACGAACCTTTTTGTGCAGCATTCGTTGCGGAATAGTAGTATGCAAACAGAGCAATGCCGCCAAATGCGCCGATCACAAACGTCGGAACATCCGGATGATAACGGAATCCTGCAAAAATCCATGTACCGATCGCCGTAACGATGCCCATCAGGATGTTGAACACAGGTGCAATCACTAAAGCACTGGCTGAATACGAAGTAGAATATTTCTTGTGAAAAAAATCTTTTCCCGCGTAGCATAGGATTTCACCGATCACAAGTAAGATTACCGAACCCATACTATCCCTCCTTTTGCCTTATTATCGCACAAAGGATGGATGAATTGCTATACCGATTATGTCAATGGTTGATACGATTGTGCCATTCTCTGAATTCATTGGGTGTGCAGCCCATATAATGACGAAATATTCTGCCGTAGTAGCTAAGGCTGCCGAAACCCGTCCGGAATGCAATTTCCGTGACCGTCAGATCGGTATCCGCAAGCATCTGGCAGGATAGGCGAATCCGGTTTTCACGGATATACTCCCCTGGCGTAGTATCCATAATGTCCCGAAACAGGCGATAGCAGCTGCGAACACTGATGTGCGCACAGTCTGCGAGTGTATGAATGTCGATATCTTCGTCAAGATGTGACTGAATATAGGTGATGATTTGTCGGAGTCCGGCACTGTTGTGTTCCGATTCTGAAGACAGCCACCTTCTCGAAGGAACATCTAGAACTTTAAGCCAGATACGGCACAGAGTATCCCGCAGCGCATATTCGTATTCTTTTTCTGATTCATCCAAGTGAAATGACGACTGAAGTAATTCGGTAATCGACTGCATTTCGTCAAGTGTACTATCAATAAGCAAAAATGAGCGTTCCGAATCGTTCAGAAGCTCTTCGACAGAGCCTGTCCCAAAC
>CAYFRC010000023.1:13522-14050 GCA_964345325.1 uncultured Oscillospiraceae bacterium | reverse complement strand
TACGTGGGCACGGCTTCTGGGCTGAACATCCTGCGCGGCGCGATTTTGGGGCAGGGCGATATGGACATCTGGAGTATCATGAAGACACTCAAGGATGCGGGCTACGACAAGGAAATTTCCATCGAGTTTGAGGGCATGGAGGACTGCGAGGCGGCGACCGACATCTGCCTGAATACGGCAAGGTACATCTGGGAGAGGGTATAACAAACTATGGACGTGGTGCAGGGGAACGTTCAGGAGATCGTGTTTCGGAACGAGGAAAACGGGTGGACGGTGCTGTCTCTGCGCGACGGAAGGCACGGCTTTTCCGCCGTCGGCATCGTCCCCGCCGTTTCCGTGGGCGAAAAGCTGAAGATCGAAGGCGAGTGGAGCAACCACCCCACCTTCGGCAGGCAGCTTCGCATCGCGCGCGTGGAGATCTCCGCGCCGACCGCCAAATCCCAAATCGAGAAGTATTTGGCGAGCGGCGCGATCCGCGACATCGGCCCCGCCATGGCAAAGCGCATCGTCGAGGCAGTCGGAAGCGAA
>CAYFRC010000023.1:0-13512 GCA_964345325.1 uncultured Oscillospiraceae bacterium | reverse complement strand
TTGCAGGGCGGTGATGATATTCATCACGTGCCCCGGCGCAAAGCGCGCCGCATCGATCGCGGAGAGCTTCGCCGCGCAGAAAGAGACGCGCATGGTGATGCTGGAGCTGCAAAAATACGGGATTTCGCAGCAGCTCGCCGTGAAAATCTACAACACCTTTCAGGCGGATACGCTCGCGGTCGTGCGGAGCAACCCCTACCTTCTGGCGGAGCGGATCAAGGGCGTCGGCTTTCAGACGGCGGACGGCATCGCGCTCTCCATGGGCATCGCGCCGGATTCGTTCGATCGGCTGCGGGCGGGCATCCTGTACGCGCTGAACGAAGCCGCGGGGGGCGACGGACACACCTATCTCCCGAAAGAGGAACTGCTCGCGCGTGCAAGGGGCATTTTGCGCGTGGACGCGGCGCTTTTGGACGGCGCGATCCGCGACATGCTCCTGCGCGCGGACATCACCGTTCGGGTGTTTGACGATGTGGAGGCGATCTACCTCTATTCGGTCTACCTCGCGGAGGTGGATGTCGCAAAGCGGCTTTCGTTTTTCAGGCGCACGTTTCTCGAGGACGACGCCGCGAAAAACGCGGACGCGCGGATCGCGGAATACGAAAGGCATACGGGCGTGACGCTCGGCGAGGGGCAGCGGGAGGCCGTGCGCCTCAGCGTATCGGGGCCCCTTACCATCATCACGGGCGGCCCCGGAACGGGGAAGACGACGGGCATCCGCTGCATCGTGTCGCTCTTGCAAGAAGGCGGGAAGGTCGCGCTGTGCGCGCCCACGGGGCGCGCCGCGAAGCGCATGAGCGAGGCGACGGGCTGCGAGGCCAAGACGATCCACCGCCTGTTGAAGTACGGCGGCGAGGGGGACGGGGAGGGCTTCACCGTCGACGAAAACGACCCGCTCGACGCGGATACGGTGATCGTGGACGAAGTGAGCATGATCGACATCTTCCTCATGCGCGCGCTGCTCCGCGCAATCAAGCCCGGCTCGCGGCTCATTATGGTGGGGGATGCGGATCAGCTCCCGTCCGTCGGCGCGGGAAACGTGCTGCACGATCTGTGCGCGTGCGGCGAAATCCCCGTGGTTCGCCTCAGGGAGATCTTTAGACAGGCGCAGGAGAGCATGATCGTCGTGAACGCGCACAAGATCAACAGCGGCGAATTGCCCGTGTGCAACGGAAAGGACAGCGACTTTTTCCTCGTCCGCGCGGATACGGCGCGCTCCATTCAGGAGAGCGTCCTGTCGCTCGTTTCGACGCGCCTGCCGAACTACATGGGCATCGAGCGCGACGGCGTGCAGGTGATCGCGCCGATGAAAAAGGGCGAGGCGGGCGTTTTGCGGTTGAACCTGCTGCTGCAGGAAGCGCTGAATCCCCCTTCGGAGGAGAAAAATGAGATCGCGCGGGGGGGCGACAAGGTGATGCAGACGCGCAACAACTACGATATCGAATGGTTTCGCGATGGGGAAGAGGGCAAGGGCGTATTCAACGGCGATCTCGGCATCGTGACGGACGCGGATGCAGAGGAGCGGGAGCTCACGGTCGCGTTTGACGACGGCAGGGTGATGGAATACGGAAAGGACGACCTGTCCGATTTGGAACTCGCCTACGCGCTCACCATACACAAG
The DNA here is from genome assembly GCA_964345325.1 of uncultured Oscillospiraceae bacterium. Taxonomy (GTDB): domain Bacteria; phylum Bacillota; class Clostridia; order Christensenellales; family Aristaeellaceae; genus CAYFRC01. The sequence continues at coordinate 11,891 of CAYFRC010000023.1, read as the reverse complement.
AGCCAGGGCAGCGAATTTTCGTGCGTGGTGATGCCGCTTCTGCGCGGCCCGGATATGCTGATGACGCGAAACCTGTTCTATACCGCCGTGACGCGCGCGAAGCAGTTAGTGGTACTCGTCGGGCGGGAGGATTGCATTCGGCAGATGGTCGGAAACGACCACATCGCGAACCGCTACAGCGGGCTCGAAGTGCATTTGAGGGAGATGTTTCGGCTGTGAGGGGGCTTTTGGAGCTGCTATACCCTACAAACGCAACCTGCATGGGCTGCGGCTCGCTCTTCGGAACGGACGGCGGCTGGCTCTGCAGCGATTGCGCAGCAGTGCTCATCCCCATGCGCGAAAGCGGGGGCGCGCAATGCCCCCGCTGCGGGCAGTTTCTGCTCGCGGACGGCTCCTGCGGCTGCTGCGCGAAGTGGGAGGGGGATGCGCTCTCGCTCGTTCGTGCAGCCTATCCCTATGCCCGCCCCGCGGATGCACTCGTGCGCCGCCTGAAATACGGCGGCGTCGCGCTCCTGTCCGATTTCATGGCGGAAAAGATGGCGGAGACGATCTTGATGGAGCATATGCCGCTTCCGGACGCGATCGTGCCCGTGCCGATGCCCAAAAAGCGGCTGCGCAAGCGCGGCTACAACCAGTCGCACCTGCTTGCGGCGGGGGTCGGAAAGATTTTGCGCATTCCCGTTTTGCCCGCGCTCGAAAGGCGGCGCGGCGCAAAGCAGCAGGCGGGGCTGGGCGCACAAGCGCGGCGGGAAAACATGCGGGACGCCTTTCGCGCCGCAGCGGATGTAGCGGGTATGCGCCTCATGCTCGCGGACGACGTGTTCACGACGGGCGCGACCGCGCTTTCCTGCGCGGAGGCGCTTATGGACGCGGGCGCGGCGGAAATTGCGCTCATCGCCTTCGCTTCGGCGGGCATATAATGGCTCACTTTACACAAACGCGGTGGAAGCCGCGCCTGCGGTGTGTTATATAAAGTCTTGAGGTGAAAATCATGAAACAGACGCAAGCAAAAAAGGAAAACCTTCTATACCGCGTGATTTACACGGGGCTGATGGCGGCGATGATTTTTGTGGCGACCTATTTTTTCAAGATCGAGATTGCGACACCCGCCGGGCCGACGATGCTGAAAGTCGGAAACGTGCTGTGCCTGCTTGCGGGCTTTTTGCTCGGCGGGCTGCACGGCGGGCTCGCCGCGGGCATCGGCTCCATGCTGTTCGACCTGCTCGACCCCAAGTACGTATCGAGCGCGCCGTTTACGCTGGTATTCTTCTTCATCATGGGCGCGAGCTGCGGCATCATCTCGCACAGCGGAAAGCCCTCCACCGCAAGGGACATCGTCGCGGCGATTGTAGGCGCGGGGCTGTACTGGCTGCTCAACATCGGAAAGAGCGTGATCCTGTTCATGGCGGCGGGCAGCGCATTTTGGCCTGCCGTCGTTGCAAACGGCACGAAGATGGTAACATCCCTCGTAAACGCCGTCATCGCGGTGGTGTTTTCGGTGCTGCTCGCAAAGCCGCTCAGAAGCGCGCTGGAAAAGGCGGGCCTGCTCGCGAAATTCCGCGGCGAATAATCTACGAATACGGAGCTGAAAACCATTGAAAAAGGGCATCTCCTGTCTATCGGTGCTCATGGCGCTGCTTTTCCTGTCCGCGTGCAGCCTCCTCCCCGAAGAGGAGGTTTATGAAACTTCGCCCGTCATCAGGCAGCCGGAGCCTGTCAGCTATGCGTTTACCTACGTGCAGCGCGGAGAGCTTTCCAAGACGGAGAGCATTTCGTGCAACTATGTCCCCGTGCGCACGGAGGCATATTCCTTCGGCGTCGGCGGCGTGTTGTACGACGAGGTGTACGTGCAAAAGGGAGACGAGGTGAAGGCGGGTTCCGTCCTCGCCGCGCTCGAAATGGGCGATTACCCCGCGCGTATCGAGCAGAACGAGATCGCGATACAGCGGCTCGAGGTGCGCATCCGCCACGCGCAGGAGACCGTCGATGCGCGCACTTCGCGCTACGAGCGTTCTCTCATGGAGATGGACGAGGAGGCGCGCCAAAGGGCAGATACCCCGGCGCAATACCGCGAAAAGCTGCAAGGCGAGGTCAGGCAGCTGGAAGAAGACCTCGAAATCGAAAAGCTCAAGCTCTCCGAATGCATGGCGGAAGTCGCGAAGCGGCAGATCGTGGCGGAGTTTGACGGCACGGTGACCTACGTCCGCAGCGTCAAGACGGGCGATTTGTCCATCGAAAACGAGCGTTTTTTGCGCCTCGCCGATACGACGCTCAGCGTGTTCTCGGCGGAAACGCGCAACTACGCCTTCCTCAACCCCGGCGATTTCGTGACGATTACCGCGAAAAAGACCGAGTATGACGCGGTGGTCGCATCCGCCGAGGAGCTGGGGCTTAAAGAAGAGGAAGTGGCGGAAGGGGAAAAGAAGGCGGTCTATTTCCGCCTGCTCGAACCCGCTGTCGAACTGGAGGGCGGCGACAGGGGAACGCTCAGCCTTCTGCTCGATTATCGCGCGGACACCCTGTATGTATCTTCCCGCGCGGTTTGTACCGTGGAGGGGAAGAAGGCGGTCTACCGAACGGACGAATACGGGCTGAAGAGCGTCGTCTATGTGGAAACGGGCATGTCGAACGAAAAATACACGGAAATCCTCTCGGGGCTGAGCGAAGGGGATGCCGTGATTCTCGGATAAGGCGGGTGGCAAGCGGACTATGCTAAGGCGTTTTTTCGCGGCGGCGCTGTCGCTGCTGTGCATGATTCTTCCCTATGCTGCTGCGGGGGAGGAAGAGGCTGTACCCGAACTCTTGGAGCCGGTCGGCGTGCAGCTCGATTTCGAGCCCGTCAGGCGGGGCACGATGTCTTTTTTGACGCTGTATTCGGGCGAAGTCGCCTGCGAGAGCGAAGAACTGTATTTCGAGGTGGACGGCAAAATCGACGAGATTTGTGTCCTGCTCGGGCAGGAAGTCAAAAAGGGCGACCTTTTGATGACGCTCGACGAGAAAAACCTGCGCAAGGATGCGCTCTCCCTCGAAAAGCAGCTTTCCCATATCAGACAAATCAACGCCTACGAAAACGAAATGGCGGAGATCGACATCCGCATCGCCGAAACGCGCATGCTTTCCCTTGCGGACGATGCAGCGATTCGGCAGGCGAAGCTCGATATCGAGGATATGCGCACCGCGCTGCGCCAGAAAAAGGAATTGCAGGCGATCGACGAGCGGGCGCTCGAGGCGACGCTCGAGGCGGCGCAGGCAAAGCTCGGAAAAAACGAGATTCTGTCGCCGTTTGACGGGCAGATCGTCTACCTTGCGGACGTCCAGCCGGACGACGGCGTGCAGGCGTATGCCACGATGCTCTGCGTTGCGGACAAGACGAAGCCCAAAATCGTCTCCGAATATATCTCCGAGGTCGCGTACAAGGGCGCGCGCAGCATCTACGCGATGATCGGCGACGGCAGGTACGAGGTCTCCATGATCCCCGCCGACATGAAGGAAAACGTCAAAAAATCGCTGATGGGCGTGGAGCTCACGAGCGAATTCACATTCCAAACGATAGACGATGGGGTCGAAATCGGCGACTATGCCGCGATCTGCTTTGTCACGCGCTATATGGAAGACGCGCTGTACGTGCCCGTCAACGCGATTTACGGCGATGCGCAGAGCAAATACGTCTACAAGATCGAAGACGGCAGCCGCGCGCGCCAAAACGTCGTATGCGGATTCACGGACACCATGCGCATACAGATTCTGGAGGGGTTGGAGGAGGGGGATTATGTCTATATCAAGGAGTAAGGCGTATCTCCTGTGCCTTCTGGCGGCAGCGGCGTTTGTGCTGCTTTCGGGCAGCGAACTGATAGACACGGAGCACATGACCGCGCAGTCCTTCAAGTACAGCACGAGCGAAGTGGAAATCGGCGACTTCGTCAAGATGGGCTCCTTTTCGGCGGCGGTGTATTACACGCGGCAATACAATTTGCGCTACACGAGCGCCGAGGCGAACTTCCAACAATACCTGATCGACCGCAAAAACGTCGTCCAAAAGGGCGACGCAGTCGCACAGGTTGTGGTAAAGGGCTCCCGCGCGGCTTTGACGGCGGAGAAAATCGCCCTGAGCCGCATGCAGAAGGAATACGAAGAGGCACTTTCCGAACAAGAGGAAGCGCTCGCCGCGCTGCAAAAGGGGATCGCCGAGGCGGCGAATCCCGTGGAAAAGCAGATCGCGCGGCTCGAATACGAAAAGGCGCAAATCGGCGTCGCGCGGGACATGGCAGAGCGCCAATACGCCATCGATTCCCTTGCCGAACGCATTCGGGAGACGGAAGAACTCTACGCCGATACCGTCGTCTCCGCGCCCTATGCCGGCCGCGTCGAAAGGCTCGATACGCTCGTCAGGGAAGGCGACAGCGTCCACGCAGGCGTATCCCTCGGCACTATTTCCGACCCGAACTCCTCTGTGGTGGTGGTCAAGGACGAGGGGGCGCTGCGCTACAACATGGAGGTCCTGGTGGAGTCCGGCGTCAAGTCGAACCGCGTCACATATACGGGGCGCGTCGTGGCGGCGGACAATGTGCTCCCGGACGACCTTGCGCGCGGCTACGCGGCGATCGTATTGGACGAGGCGGTGGACCCCGAGGATCTGCGCAATCTCACGATCGCATACACGCAAATCCGGCTGAAAAACGTCCCCGTCGTCGCGCGGCGCGCCATTAAGATGGACGCGGGCAAGTACTACGCGTCGATTCTGGACGGGGAGACCGTCAAACGGCGCGCGGTGAATCAGGCGCTGTACAGCACGGAGACGGCGCTCGTGCTGCAGGGGCTCGAAGCGGGGGACATCGTAATTCTGAATTGACGAAGGGAAGGTTTCCGCTTGTTGAAATTCGTTTTTCGCAAAATGCGCAACAAGAAGTGGATGGTGTTGTGCCTTCTGATCGGGAACATCCTTCTGATCAGCATCGCGGCGTGCAACCCCATGTACACCAAGGCGGTTCTGCAGCGAACGCTCACCAAGAACCTGGCGACGTATCTCGAGGAGAACAACCGATACCCCGCATCCGTCACGATTCGCGGCTCCGTCACGAAGTCGAATGTGCGGGTGACGAACCTCGAAGCGTTCCAAACGGCGGATGCGCTCATTCGGGAAATGCCCGAACGGTTGGGGCTCCCCGAACTGTACACCGTTACGAACTTCTCCGTTCCGAGCATGACCGTTACGCCCGACTTGCGGCGCAGCGACCTTGGCGAGCACTTTTCCGTCAACGCCTCGTTTTTGACGGGGCTGGAAGACCACATCGCGATTTCGGCGGGCAGGCTTTTCGAGCCCGAGCCGGACGAAAACGGCGTGTACGACGTGCTCGTATCGCAGAGCGCGTTCGTCAAGAAAAACCTGCTGCTTGGCGAAGTGCTGACGCTTACCAAGAAGTCCGGCTTTTTGGAGGACGGCATTCGCGTGCGCATCGCGGGCATCTTCACCAATGCCGATATGGAAGATCCCTATTGGATTCGGACGCCTTCCTCCTACAACAACGAGCTGTTCTTTCCCGAGGAAGTCTTCCGCAAGCTGTTTGTGAACATGGAAGACCCGATCACCTCGCTCGAAGCCGTGTGGTACAGCATTTTGGACTACACTGCCATGCGCGGGGATGAGGCGGAAAACATGCTCGCTGCGGTCGCCGAATGCAGAAGTATGCTCGAATCGAGCTACGCCTTCACCTACGGTGATTCGTTTTCGGGCACGCTCGAAGCCTATGTCGTCAAAGCGAACAAGGTGAAGACGACGCTGTCCGTGCTGCAGGTACCCGTGTACGTGCTGCTCGCGGCGTTCGTCTTCATGGTGTCCAAGCAGATGCTCGACATGGAGCGCAACGAAATCGCGATCCTCAAGAGCCGCGGCGCGGGCAAGGGGCAGATCATCCGCATATACCTGTATCAAAGCCTCATCCTCACGGCGGTATCGTTCGCAGCGGCACTTCCGTTGGGTGCGTTTTTGTGCCAGGTGCTGGGGAGCGCCAATTCGTTCCTGGAATTTGTCAGGAGGCAGTCGCTTGCGGTGGAATACGACGGGCAGGTGTTCCTGTATTCCGGCATCGCCGCGCTCTTTTCCGTGTGCGTCATGGTGCTGCCCGTATTCCGGTATTCCGATGTGGGCATCGTGCAGCACAAGCAGAGGAAAAATACGAAGCGGAGCGAAACGCCGCTTTGGCAAAAGCTGTTTTTGGACGCAGTGCTGCTGGGCGTATCGCTCTACGGACTATACAACTACAACATGCAAAAGGCGCAGCTCGCCGAGCGCGTCGCGGACGGCGCGTCGCTCGACCCGCTGCTGTTCCTCTCCTCGTCGCTGTTTATCGTGGGCGCGGCGCTGTTCATGCTCAGAATCCTCCCTGCCATCGTGTGGATCATCTTTTTGATCGGCAAAAAGCTGTGGAGTCCGGGGCTGTACCAAGCGCAGCCAGAGCTTCATCATGGTATTTCTGATGCTGACGATCGCGCTGGGCATTTTCAACGCGCAGACGGCGCGCACGATCAATACCAACGAGGAGGAGCTCATTCGCTATAATCTGGGCGCGGACGTCGTGCTGAAGGAGCGCTGGGAGAACAATGCCGATGTTGTAGAGGAAGGCGAAGACATCGTGTATGAGGAGCCGGATTTCGACAAATACCGGTTCATCGAGGGCGCGGAATCGGTCACGAAGGTGCTCGTATCCACGGGCGCGAGCATATCCGTGGAGCGCGGCACGCTCAAGGACGTAACGGTCATGGGCATAAACACGAAGGAATTCGGCGAGATCGCATGGATGAAGAAGGGGCTTCTCCCCATACACTGGTACAATTTCCTCAACGCCATTTCACAGAACGCGCGGGCGGTACTGGTTTCGTCCAATTTCAGGGACAAGTACGGCGCGGAGCTCGGCGATGCTTTTTTCTACCGCAATAAGGAAGGCGCATCGGCGCGCGGCATCATCTACGGCTTCATCGAATACTGGCCGACTTACAGCCGCATCGAAAACGTTAAGGGCACGGACGGGCTGTATTCCGCGAAGGAGCGCTTTTTGATCGTCGCGCACCTGAGCCAACTGCAATCTGCATGGGGCGTTACGCCGTATGAGATATGGATCAAGGCGAAGGACGGGGATACGCGCCCCATATACGATTTTATCGAGGCGGAAAAAATCACGCTGAATTCGTTCGAGGACGTGAACGAGCAGATCGTCAGCCTCAAAAACGACCCGATCTTTCAGGGGACGAACGGCATCCTCACGGTGAGCTTCATCGTGGTGCTATTGCTATGCACGGCGGGCTTTTTGATCTACTGGATCCTCTCCATCCAATCGCGTGCGCTCCAGTTCGGCATTTTCCGCGCGATGGGCATGTCGGTGCGCGAGATTATCTCCATGCTCGTGAACGAGCAGGTGTACATCTCGGGGCTCTCCGTCGCCGCGGGCGCGGGGATCGGGATCCTCGCGTCAAAGCTGTTTATTCCGCTGATACAGATTGCCTACGCCTCGTATGAGAAATCGCTCCCGCTGGCGATCGTCGCGGATGCGGCGGATACCGCGAAGCTATTCTCGGTCGTAGGCATCGTGCTGTTCATGTGCATGGCGATACTCAGCGTTCTCATTTTCCGCATCAAGATTACGCAAGCGCTGAAGCTTGGGGAGGACTGACGATCATGCTGAAAGCCGAAGGCGTAAAGCGCTGTTTTCCCATCGCGCAGGGCGAAACGTTCTGGGCGCTCAAGGAAATCGATATGGAAGCCCCCGAGGGCAAGCTGACGATCTTAAAGGGCAGGAGCGGCTCGGGGAAGACGACGCTCATGAACATCTTGGGCGCGCTCGACAGGCCCACCGAGGGCAGCGTATACATCGCCGGGCGCGAAATTGCGCGCATGGATGAGAGAAACAGGGCGCGCCTTCGGCGCACGCAGATCGGTTTCGTGTTCCAGTCGGTCGCGCTGATCCCGATGATGAGCGCGTTTGAAAACGTCGATTACGCGCTGCGCCTCGCGAAATACGGCGGCAACCGCAAAAAGCGCGCGGAGGAATGCCTGCGCATCGTCGGGCTCGGGCAGCGGATGCAGCACATGCCGCAGGAGATGTCGGGCGGCGAGCAGCAGCGCGTAGCCATCGCGCGCGCCATCGCGCATTCGCCGAAGGTGCTGTTTGCGGACGAGCCGACGGCGGAGCTGGACACCACGACGGGGCTTCAGGTGCTAAAAATCTTTCGCTCGCTCGCGGAAGACGAACACATCACCATCGTGATGACCACGCACGACACGGGGCTGATGGAACTGGGCGACAGGGTATACGAGTTGGAGGACGGTGAGATTGTACATGCCGAATGAGCCGATCATCGAATGCGACAACCTCGTCAAAATCTATAAGACCAAGGACATCGAGGTGCTTGCGCTACAGGGGCTGGAGATTGTCATCGAAAAGGGCGAACTGATGGCGATCATCGGCAATTCCGGCTCCGGCAAGTCCACCTTTCTCAACATGATCGGGGGGCTGGATAAGCCGTCCGCCGGAAAGCTCATCGTGGACGGGAAAGACCTCTTCAAGCTGAGCGAAAAAGAGCTCGTCGAATACAAAAAGACGACGGTAGGCTTTGTGTGGCAGAACAACGCGCGCAACCTTTTGCCGTGGCTCAACGCGTGGCAGAACGTGCAGACGCCCATGCTCTTTGAAAAGAGTGCCGCTCGCAGAAAGCAGCGCGCATTGGAACTTCTCGACATGGTCGGCATGTCGCACAGGGCGAATAGCAGGCTTGGGCAGCTTTCGGGCGGCGAGCAGCAGCGCGTAGCGATCGCCATAGCGCTCGCCAACAACCCGAAAATCCTGCTCGCGGACGAGCCGACCGGCGCCGTGGACGCGAAGACGTCGGAGCATATTCTGGACGTGTTTAGAAACCTCAACAAAGATTTGGGGCTCACCATCGTCATCGTCACGCACGACAGGGCGATCGCGCGCAAGGTCAACCGCGTGGTTTCCATCCGCGACGGGAAGACCGCTTCCGAGCGCATCATGAAGCAGAGCTATCTGGAGCGCATCGAGGGGCTCGGCTCGCTCTCCGAAGCGGACGAGGCGCACGACGAATACGCCGTGCTCGACCGCGCGGGGCGGCTGCAGATTCCGCGCGAAATGCTCGAAAGGGCGGGCATTCAGGGCAACAAGGTGCGCCTCGAATGGGAGGGCGACGCGATCGTCGTCCGAAAGGGGGACATATGAGCCGAGCGGAAACGTTTCTCAAGCGCTATCGCGTGTTGGAAGACGCGCTGGAGGCGCGCTATGCGGGCAAACCGCAAAGAAGGAGCAGCGTGGTGGCGGAATTCCTGTCCGAGGAGGCTTCCGAGCCGTATCGCGAGCGGCTGAACCTCGCGCGCGAGCTTCGCAACATCATCTCGCACAGCGCGGATTTGGACGGCGGCTACATCGCGGAGCCCTCCGAGGAGCTTTTGGGCTTTTTGAACGAAGTCATCGACTATGTGAAAGAACCCTATGAGATATTGGACATCATGACGCCGTTTTCGGAGCTCTTGTTCGCGCAGCTGTACAGCAAGCTCCTCCCCATCATGCAGGGGATGGAGCAGAAGGGCTTTTCGCATGTGCCCGTGTTGAAGGGCGGCAGGCTCTTCGGCGTGCTCAGCCACGGTGCGATGTTTACGGCAGTGACCGATGGCGCGCTCAACCTGACGGAAAAAACGACGCTTTCCGATCTCGAACGCTATCTCCCAATCGAAAGCCACATCTCGGAGCGGTACGCCTTTTTATCGAAGGGCGCGACGCTGTACGATGCGCGCAAGCTCTTTCTCGTATCCGCAACGAAAAAGCCGCGGCTCGCGGCGATCTTCATCACGCGCAACGGTGCGCCTGAAGGGAAAATCTTGGGCATGGTGACGATGTGGGACACGGTCATGCTCAAGAAGGAAAGAGGGGCGTTCTTGTGAGGATCGGCATCGGGATCGACACGGGCGGAACCTATACGGACGCGGTGCTGTACGATTTGGACGAAAACAGGGTGCTCTCCGGGGCGAAAGCGCTGACGACGCGGGAGGACCTTTCTTTGGGCATCGGTGAGGCGCTGGGAAAGCTCGACCCCACGCTCGCAAAAGAAGCGTGCCTTGTCGCGCTGTCCACGACGCTTGCGACGAACGCCTGCGTCGAGGACAAGGGCGGCAGGGCGAAGCTTCTTTTTATCAACATTCCCCAAAAGACGGTGGAATGGGTCGGCGCGGAGTACGGCTTGCGCGACAAAGGCGCGATTATGTGCTGCGAGGGCGAGGGCGCGCGCTTTGACGGGAGCGTTGCCGCGGAGCCGGACTGGGAGCGGCTGGTAGAGGAAAGCAAGTCGTGGCTCTCCGATGCGGAGGGGCTCGCCATCGTGGAATTGTACGCGATGAACAACGGCGGCGTCGTCGAAAAAAAGGCGAAGGAGCTGTTTTCGGCGAACTGCGGCTTTCCGATCGTCTGCGGGCGCGAATTGTTTCAGGACTTAAACAGCATCAAGCGCGGCGCGAGCACGCTGCTGAATGCGCGGCTCGTACCGATCCTGCGCGATTTCATGCTCGCCATCCGAAAAGTGCTGTCCGAAAGGGGCATTTCCGCGAGCACTTTGGTCGTGCGAAGCGATGCGACCGTGATGTCCGGCGATTTCGCGCTGCTGCGCCCCGTGGAGACGATTTTGTGCGGCCCTGCGGCGAGCGTGTTGGGCGGCGCGGCGCTGACGGAGGAACGGGACTGCGTGATCGTCGACATGGGCGGCACGACGACGGACGTTTCCATCGTAAAGGGCGGAAAGCCCGTAACGGAGGCGGACGGCGTGCGCGTAGGCAACTATTCCACCTACGTCAAGGGCGTATTCACCGACACCTTCGCGCTCGGCGGCGACAGCGCGATCCGTATGCTTGAGGGAAACATCGCGCTGCAACAGCGGCGGGTGACGCCCTTGTGCATCGCGGCGCAAAAATGGGCTTCTATCAAAGACGAACTGAAAAAGCTCATCGAGAGGGCGCCGCAGCACACAAAGCCGCTGCACGAATTTCTCTACGCGGTAAAAAACATCGAGGGCGATGCGCGCTATACCGCGCGGGAGAGGGATTTCGTATCAAAACTTTGGGGCAGGGCGCTGCCGCTGGACGAGGCGGCAAAGTGCATCGGCGAGCGCGCGTCCACCTTCAACATCGACAGGCTCGAAAATGAAAACATCGTCATGCGCGCGGGGTTTACGCCCACGGACGCGATGCACGTGTTGGGCGATTTTTCGCGATTCGATGCGGAGGCGTCGCGCCTTGTCGCGGAGTATTTCGCGATGACGCGCAACGGGCGCACGGCGGACGAAACGGATATCCTGCGTCTGTGCGGCGAGGTGTACGACGCTGTCAAGGAAAAACTGTATGCCAACATCGTCAGAATCCTGCTCAAGGACAGCCACCCCAAGCTATTCGCGCACGGAATCGACAGGCAGCTTACGGATATGATGCACGCCGCGTGGCGCGGTGAGGATGCGCTACTGGATTTCCGCTTTACGACGGGCGCATCGCTCGTGAGCATCGGCGCGCCGACGCACGTGTTTTTGCCGGATGTCGCCAAAAAGCTCGGCACGAAATGCGTCGTTCCCGAATACGCCGCCGTCGCGAACGCGGTCGGCGCGATCACGGGCAGGGTCTCCGCGCAGGCGAAGGTGAAAATCGTGCCGGACTACAAGGCATTCGGCGTGGACGGATACATCGTGCAGGGCTCGGAAAACGTGCGCGCGGAGACGATGCAGGAGGCGATCGATCTTGCGAAGGCGGACGCGCACCGCAGCGTAGCGCGCGAGGCAAGGCTGCGCGGGCTTTCGGGAAGGCCAAAGATCGAGATCGAAGTGACCGCTGCATCCTCGCGCGCGCGGGAGGG
>CAYFRC010000022.1:13544-14171 GCA_964345325.1 uncultured Oscillospiraceae bacterium | reverse complement strand
CCAGCGAATCGTCATCGCCATGGCGCTCGCGTGCAACCCGCGCCTCATCATCGCGGACGAGCCGACGACGGCGCTTGACGTCACCATCCAGGCGCAGATTCTGGAGCTGCTGCGCAACCTCAAGGACAAGATTAACGCCTCCATCATGCTCATCACGCACGACTTGGGCGTGATCGCGGAGATGGCGGACTACGTGGTCGTCATGTACGCGGGGCGCATCGTGGAAAAAGGGCTCGCGCGCGATGTGTTTTTGGACCCGCGCCACCCCTATACGGTGGGGCTCATGCGCTCCAAGCCCGTCATCAACCGAGAAGTGGACAGGCTCTACAGCATCCCGGGCACGGTGCCCAATCCCATCAACATGCCCGATTACTGCTATTTCCGCGACCGCTGCGAGCAGTGCGTCGCGAAGTGCGACGGGCAGTATCCGCCCGAAATCCGCGTCAGCCCCACGCACATCGTGAGCTGCTGGAGATACGAGGGCGAGCGGGGAGGCGAGACGAATGGCTGATACAAAATACGTGGTCGAGGTAAAAGACCTGTGCAAATATTTCCCGATTCGGGCGGGGCTGTTCAGCCGCGTCGTCGGGCACGTCCACGCGGTGGAAAACGTGAGTTTCAAGATCG